>JBAZBG010000238.1:0-4724 GCA_041671585.1 Arenimonas sp.
GCGTTGTTTCATAGGCCAGGGCGGGATTGCGGTAGAAGTATTTTTTGGCATCGTCGATGTGCGGAACCTGGTAGCTGAAAACGCGCTGATCGCCCACCTGCTTGTCTATTTGTTCCAGCATGTCGTCCGGAACGCGCAGGCGCCCTTCGGAATCGTAGAGCGGCAACCCGGCTGGCGGCGGCTCCAGCGCTTGCAGCGCCATGTCTGGCGAGTACGCCCGCGGCGTGGCCTGGAACGAAAGCTCCGGCCGCGCAGGCGGTGCAGCACGCGCAACCGGTTTCGGTTTTCGTTTCGACTTCGGCGGCAGTACCTGCATGGGCGGCTGCAGCAACGGAGGTGGTTTCGGCTTCGGCGCCGCATCGACAAATTCAACGACCCAAACGACTTCGGGCTCGGCCGTAGTGTCGACCACGATGCTCAGTAGCCAGCGGCCAAACAACAGATGTAGCAGGACGATCGCAACCAGGATGGTCACGCGCCAACGGAGATCCAGCGAAGCCCGCCTCGGCGCCTGGAGCGACCGCGGCCGCCAGGGTTCGGTCGCCAAGGACGCCAACCACTCCTCGGACGATTCACTCATTTTTTACTTACGCCTGGTCGATGGCTGTGCCTTAGTCCGCGCGTCGACAGGAAAGTTCAGCGCGGAATGTATGGCGCCTCGCCAGTGCTGTGATCGGTCGCATCGCGAATCGCCGTGATCTCGGGAATGCGCTCCATCATTGTCTTCTCGATGCCCTGCTTGAGTGTGACATCGACCATGCCGCAGCCATGACAGCCGCCACCGAAACGCAGCCGCACCACACCATCGGCACTCACTTCGACCAACGACACCTGACCTTTGTGCGCTGCCAGCATCGGGTTGATTTCCGAATCGAGCAGGTATTGCACGCGCTCGACCACCGAGGCGCCTTCCTTGGGTTGTTCGCCCTTGATGCGCGGTGCGCGAATGGTCAGCTGGCCGCCGGTCGGCTGGACCAGGTAGTCCACTTCCGCGCCGTCCAGGAAGCGCACGCTCGGCGCATCGACGAACAGCGTGAAGCCTTCGCACTCCAAGGACCACTCGTCGCCAAGCAGGTCGCCGCTTTCGCAAAACTCGAGCCGCGCGTCGGCCTTGGGCGTGCCCGGATGCACGGCCGAGACGCGAATACCAACGGCATCTCCACCCTGCGTCTTCAGCAGGTGGCGAAAGTAGTTCTGGGCCGATTCAGACAAATTGATCATGGGAGTATTCTACTCGGGTCAGACCTTGGACCCCAGTGAAGGAAGTGTCATGCCGATCTTTGCCGAAATTGCCTCCCGCCATTGCGCGCCCAAGCGCGGGCCGGATCACCGGCTTTCCGCCGAAGATGTGCAAGGCTACCTGCACGCCCTGCCCCCGGGCTGGATCCTGGTCGAGAACGGCCAGGCGATCCGCAAGACATACAAGTTCGAGGACTATCACCGGACCATGGCGTTCGTGAACGCCCTGGCTTTCGTCGCCCACCGGGAAGACCATCATCCCGACCTCAGCGTGCATTACAACCGCGTGGACGTGCACTACTCCACCCACGACGTCGGCGGCCTGAGCGAAAACGATTTCATCTGCGCCGCCAAAGCCGACCACCTACTAGTGTAAGCACCGCTCTTGTGGGAGCGGCTTCAGCCGCGATCGCTCTGGCGCGGATACAAATCGCGGCTGAAGCCGCTCCCACAAAGAGCTTTCGCGGCTGAAGCCGCTCCTACAGGGGTTGCGGTCAGGCAAGGCGGTTCAGCGCATCCCGCAGGTCGTCTGCCAGGGGCGCGTTGATCAGGTACGGGTGCTTGCCGTTGCCGAGCTCGAAGCTCATCGACGACGCATGCAGGAACAGGCGTTTCAGGCCGGCCTGCGCAGCCAGCCGCTTGTTCGCCTCACGGTCGCCATACTTCTCGTCGCCGGCAACCGGATGGCCGATGTGCGCGGCGTGCACGCGGATCTGGTGCGTGCGTCCGGTCTCGATGTGTACTTCGCAAAAGCTGTGGCCGCCACGGCGCTCAAGCAACTTGAAATGGCTGGTCGAGGGCTTGCCGTTCGGATCGACCCGGACCATGCGCTCGCCGCCTTGCAGCACCGAGCGCAGTAGCGGCGCTTCCACGGTCATGGTGCCTTGCGGCATGCGCCCGACCAGCAACGTCAGGTAGCGCTTGTTCGGCGCTTCCTCGTCCTCGCCTTCGCGCATCAAGGCTTGCAGCTCGAGCAAGGCCGAGCGCTTCTTGGCGATCACCAGCACGCCGGAGGTATCCCGATCCAGGCGGTGGACCAGCTCCAGGGGTTCGCCGGGACGCAGGGCGCGCAGGCCCTCGATCACCCCGAAGCTGACCCCGCTGCCGCCGTGGGCGGCGATCCCGCTGGGCTTGTTCAGCGCCAGCAGCGCCTTGTCCTCGAAGATGATGCTGGCGGCCAGGCGCTCAAGCATCGACTTCGGCGGCGTCCGGGTTTCGCCGGCTTCCTCCAGGCGAACCGGCGGGATCCTAATCTCGTCGCCGCCTGCGATTCTCGAATCCGGCTTGGCGCGTTTGCCATTGATCCGCACCTGGCCGCTGCGGACCAGCTTGTAGATGAGGCTGCGCGGGGCTCCCTTGAGCTGGCCGAGCAGGAAATTATCCAGCCGCTGGCCGTCCCGATCCTCCGGCACGCGCACCTGTTTCACGCCGCCTGAGACTTCCGTTGCCGCCATGGGGGCTCCACTGATACACTCGAATTGCGAGATAACGTCCTGATTTCACTCATCCGGCGGCCGAAAGCCAACTGATGAAGAATCCCGACAGGCCGCTACCACACCCCACGGGGGTGACCATGTTAGCTGGTCTCGAAGGCAGACGGGGTATCGCCTCGTGATCAAACACGTGCCATACCGGAAGACGCTCGGCGTCGTCCGGGCCCTTTAATGAAACAAACAATCAAGCGCTCCCGTGGGTGGGTCACCCCGGTTTTTGTAGCGCTGGAAGTTCCTGCCAAGCCTGAATGCGCGTGCGCTTCAGGTGGTTTACACGGGCGCGGACCCCCGGCGTTCCTCGCGGTTGAGCGCGTGAGGAATCCACCATGAAGCGTATGTTGATCAATGCCACGCAGGCTGAAGAGTTGCGCGTGGCGATCGTCGATGGCCAGACTCTGTACGACATCGATATCGAGCAACCCTCGAAAGAACAAAAGAAGTCCAACATCTACAAGGGCCGGATCGTCCGGCTGGAACCTTCCCTTGAAGCCGCCTTCGTCGATTACGGCGCCGAGCGTCACGGCTTCCTGCCGCTGAAGGAAATCTCCCGCGACTACTTCGTCCCCGGTGTCGACCCGAACAAGGCCGGCATGAAGGAAATCCTGCGCGAAGGCCAGGAAGTCGTGGTTCAGGTTGATAAGGAAGAACGCGGCAAC
The DNA here is from genome assembly GCA_041671585.1 of Arenimonas sp. GTDB lineage: Bacteria > Pseudomonadota > Gammaproteobacteria > Xanthomonadales > Xanthomonadaceae > Arenimonas. The sequence continues at coordinate 3,389 of JBAZBG010000238.1, forward strand.
AAGGGCGCCGCCCTGACCACGTTCATCTCCCTGGCTGGCCGCTACATGGTGTTGATGCCGAACAGCCCGACCGCCGGTGGCGTGTCGCGCCGGATCGAGGGCGACGACCGCCAGGCGCTGAAGGAAGCGCTCGATGCGCTGACCATCCCGGACGACATGGGCGTGATCATCCGTACCGCGGGTGTCGGCCGTGACGCCGAAGAACTGCAGTGGGACCTGGACTACCTGCTGCAGGTCTGGAAATCGATCACCGACGCGGCGCTGTCGAAGCCGGCCTGTTTCCTGATCTACCAGGAGTCGCGCCTGATCATCCGCGCGTTGCGCGATTACCTACGTGCCGATGTTGGCGAGATCCTGGTCGACACCGACGTAATGTACGAGCAGGCGCGCGACTTCATGCAGTCGGTGATGCCGCAGAACCTGCGCAAGCTGAAGATGTACAAGGACGATATTCCGCTGTTCAACCGCTTCCAGATCGAGTCGAAGATCGAGAATGCGTACGAGCGGCAGATCCGCCTGCCTTCCGGCGGCTCGATCGTGGTCGACCAGACCGAAGCGCTGACCGCGATCGACGTCAACTCCTCGCGCGCCACCAAGGGCAGCGACATCGAGGAAACTGCGTTCAACACCAACCTGGAAGCGGCGGAAGAAGTCGCCCGGCAGATGCGCCTGCGCGATCTCGGCGGGCTGGTGGTCATCGATTTCATCGACATGGGTTCCGGCAAGCACCAGCGTGCCGTCGAAGACCGCCTGCAGAATGCGCTCAAGCAGGATCGCGCCCGCGTGCAAATCGGCAAGATCTCGCGCTTCGGCCTGCTTGAGCTCTCACGCCAGCGGCTGCGGCCTAGCCTGGGTGAATCGAGCCAGATCATCTGCCCGCGTTGCGACGGCCACGGCCGCATGCGCAGCGTCGAATCGCTGTCGCTATCGATCGTTCGCCTGGTCGAAGAACACGCGATGAAGGAAAATACCAGCCAGGTGCTGGTGCAGGCTCCGCCGGAAATCGCCAACTACCTGCTCAACGAAAAACGCCGCGCACTGGTCGAGATCGAAATGCGCCACGACGCGCCGATCATCATCGTTGCCGACGACCAGCTGGAAACACCGCATTTCAACGTCAGCCGCTTGCGCGAGGGCGAGACGGGCGATGAAGTGGCCAAGCCCAGCTACCACCGCACTTCGCCGCGCAAGCTGGAAGTGCACGCGCTGACCAAGGCACATATGAATGTGCCTGATCTGCCGGCGGTCACCCATGTCGCGCCGACGCAGCCGGCGCCCGTGCGCGAGTTGCGCGAGGAGATCGCGCCGGTCGCCGAGGCACCGCGCGCCATGCGGG
>JBAZBG010000239.1:0-4704 GCA_041671585.1 Arenimonas sp.
CCGGTGGTGGCGACTCCTGTCCCTTGAGATAGACCACCGGCAAGCCTTCGAACTCTGCCGAACGTTGCAGGTTGCGGTGCAGGGCGATCGCGGTGCTGCGCACGCTGTTCAGATCGACCAGCAGCAGATCGAACGTCCAGGTTGGGCCACGCGCCATCGCCGCGCGCAAGCGCGCCAGCGTATCTTGCGTGTTCTCGCTGCTGGTCAGCTGCGCGCCCCAGGAAGGCGTTGCCTTCTGCAACCGTTGCCGCAGCGCCAGGTCGTTGCTCAGCAGCAGGATTCGGCTGCCATTGAGGTCGGCGCGCTGACCCTGGATGTCGCCGACCGCCTTGAGCAGCGGAATCTCGAACCAGAACGTTGCGCCCTTGCCGATTTCGGAATCCACGCCAATCGTTCCGCCCATCAGGTCGACGATGCGTTTGCAGATCACCAGGCCGAGCCCGGTGCCGCCGTACAGTCGGGTGGTCGAGGCGTCGGCCTGGGCGAAGGCGCGGAACAAATCCTTGGCGTTGTCCGCGCTGATGCCGATGCCGGTGTCGCGCACTTCGAAACGCAATTCGTGCTGCGTTCGTGTTTCGCCCTTGCGCGAGACGACCAGGGTGATGGAGCCGCGCTCAGTGAATTTGAGCGCATTGCTGATCAGGTTGGTCAGGATCTGGCGCATGCGCACGGGGTCGCCACGCAAGGCCAGCCGCACGCCCGGGTCGAGCTGCAGGCTCAGGCGCAGGCCCTTGGCTTCGGCGGGCTTTTCCATCAGCCGGATGATCGAGTCGAGCAAGTCACGCAGATTGAAGCTGGTCGATTCCAGCTGCAGCTTGTTGGCCTCCAGCTTGGAGTAGTCCAGGATGTCGTCGACGATGCGTAGCATCTGCCGCGACGAGGTGTAGGCGGTGCGCAGGAACTCGTGCTGGTCCGGCGGCAACCTGGAATTCATCAGCAGGTCGAGCATCGGGATGATGCCGTTCAGCGGCGTGCGAATTTCGTGGCTCATCGTCGCCAGGAACTCGCCTTTCGCCATCACCGCCGATTCCGCCGTCTGCTTGGCTTCGACCAGTTCACGCTCGAGGTTGCGATGGATCTCCAGCTCGGTATGCAGGGCCTGCAGCACTTGCTGTTGTTCGGCCGAATCGTGCACGACTTCGACCAGGGCCTCATTACGGGCGCTCACGGCGCGCCAAAGGCTGGCAATTGCCGCGACCGCCAGCAAGGCGGCGACGAAGCCAGCAGTATTCCAATAGGCATTTTCGGAGAAGAACGCGAAAGCTTCGGCAATGGCCGCACCGGCGGCGCCGGCAATGGCCAGCCACCGCGCAATCAGGAAATCACTGGCCTTGAATGGTTTCACTCACAGCACCGCCTGGTTGAAATCGAAATTCACGCCCTGGTCGGCTTGCTGGACCAGGTTGCCCTGAATGAAATCAATGCCGCTCATCCACAAGGTGGCGGCGGCCTGGGCGTCCTCCACGCCATGGCCGATCACCATCAGTCCGGCGCGGTGCGCGCGCGTGATCAGCGTTTTCAGTTCATCGCGCAAGCTGGGCGTCTGGCTGCCGACGGTGTACTTGCGCGCGAGCTTCACGTAGCTCAGCGGCATCTGGTGAACGAGTTCTTCCGCTTCGGCGCCCGCCTCGAACTGGCTGAGGCAAAATTGCACGCTGTCGGAAACCATGGCGTCGCAGAACTGGCGAACGGTGGCGGCGTGGATCGCGGCATCCTCGAGTCGCAGCTCCACCACCAGCGACGAACCAGGCACGCCGGCCTTGGCGATCTCGGCCTTCAGCCACTCGCTCTGGCCGGGCGAGCCCAGGGTCAATGGCGACTGCGCCACGTACAAGCGAAGGTTCTGGCCCTGGGCCAGGCGATCCTTGATCAGGGTAAGCGCCTGCAGCATCACCCAACGATCGATCTCGACGATCATGTTGCTGCGTTCGGCCATCGGGATGATTTCCGCGGCCGGTCGCAGCTTGCCGTTGCTGTCGCGCAGGCGCAGCAGGGCCTGGTATTGCGATACGTCATTGCCGGCCACCGCCACGACCGGCTGGTACAGCATGACCAGGGTGTTGCGATCGATGGCTTCGCGAACCTGCGAGAGCAGCGCGGCTTCCTGCAATGCCTCGGCCACGCGCGGCGGTTCGAAACGGCGGACGCCGCGCTCATGGGTGCGTGCCTCGCGCGCGGCCTTCTCCACCGCGTTGATCATCGCGCCAGCTTCGTCGAAGCCATGTTTGAACGCGCACACGCCGAGCGACAGGCGCAGTCGCAGGGGATGGCCCAGCGCCTGGAACGCCGTCTGCATGATGGTCTGGCGAATGTGCGTGGCCAACACGTCGAGGCCCATTTCGTCGCGGTCGCTATCGAGCAGCAGATAACTGCCGTCATTGAACCGGGTAACCGGCAGGTCGCCGACGGTACTGGTCAGCAATCGGCTGACGTCGCCAAGCAGGGCTTCCAGGGCCGTCAGGCCGATCCGTTCGCGCAGTGGACCGAGGCTTTCCACCTCGACGAAAATCAGGCCGCCGGCTTGTTGGCCGTGGTGCAGGTATTCGTCAAGCTGCTTGAGCATGCTGGTGCGGTAGACCAGGCCAGTGGCGGCATCCTTGTCGGCACGTTTGATGCGGCGGATTTCCTGTTGGCGGGCGCGGCGAACGCGCGTCTGCACGGCGGAAATCAAATGCCGGGGCCGGATTGGCTTGCTCAGGAAATCATCGCCGCCGGCGTCGATCGCATCGAACTGCAAGTCATCGCTGCTCTCGCCGGACAGGAACACGATCGGCGTGTGGATGAAGGCTTCCTGTTCGCGGATCAGCGCGGTCAGCTCGATGCCGTTGGCGCCGGGCATGTTCAAGTCCATCAAGACCAGGTCGGGACGGAACTGCGTGAGTGCGGGCATGACATCGAGCGCGTCGAGCACCACCAGCGAATCCATGCCGGCGTTGCGCAGGATGCCTTCGGCGAACAGCGCCTGGCTGCGGTCGTCTTCCACGATCAGGACGCGGAAGGCTTCCTCCCGCTTGGGGTCCACCAGCAACTGCAGCCGCTTGAGCACGTCGTTGACGCTGAGCGGGTCCACGATCAGCGCGTCGACCCCCGCGCGGCGAGCGGACAGCCGCAACGTAATGTCGTCGGCGTCGGCAAGGGCGATCAGCAGCAGGCGCTGTTTGCTGTTGCGCGTGCGCGCCAGGCGCACCGCCGAGCCGATATTTTCCAGCTGTGCGCTGAACGAGGCATCGATCAGGACCAGGTCGGCCGGCAGCGCGCTGAGCAATTCATTGAGTTCGTCGACGTCCTCGAGCAGCTCGATCTCCAGGCCTTGGGCTTCCAGACGCTGGTCGAGCTCCAGAGACAGCGGGCCGTGGGCGGTGAGGTGGTAGACGCGAAAATCCGAAGGCACGACCAGCTTGTGCGTTTCGACCGGGGCCGCCGGCGCGCGCGCAGGGGTGGCGGCGGGCGCGGGCGCCTCCGCCGGTGCGGGGCTCGGCGGCGCGCTGGACGTGAGCGGGCCCGCGCGGCTGATCGGCGCGGCGCGCGCTGGACGCGGCGGTTCGGGGCTCCGGTCCGGCGCCTTGCCGAACAAGGCGACCGCGTCGCTCCAGGCGTCGTCGGATTCGTGAATGATCGTGGCGACCGCTTGCTTTCCCTTGGCGGCTTCAGCCCGAGCAAGCACTGCGAATTCTTCCGCCAGGGTTGCCGGCGAGGGGGCTGGCGTTTCCGGAACGACTTCCGGCGGCGGCGCCAGTTCGGTCAGCGTTTGCACCAGCGCGCACAGGCGGCCGCCGGTCTCCACGTCCGGCAGCTTCTCGTGTTCCAGCGCCTCCTTGAGCAGCGCGGCAATCGCGTGCAAGGCTTCGGCGATCTCGTCCAGCCCATGCGCAGTGCTGCCTTCGCCAAGCCGGCAGGCATCGGAAAAGATCACGGACAGGCCATTGATATCCCAACCGGTCTGCAGGAAGCGGTCCAGCCGGCGGCTGATGACCTCCGTGCGGACGGCGACCTGGCGCAGAAAGGCGGCGCGGCGATCGGCGGGTTGGGACCCGTCGTGGATAGTCATGGGGCGATTTCCCTGGGACACCAATTATGCCTCTCAGGAAAGCGGCCGGTCACGGCGCAGAGTTCGATAGACCATTCTAGCCATCAAGCCCACGACTGCGAATACGCTCAGCAATACGCCAAGCAGCAGCGCCAGGGCCAGCAAGGGATGGGCGAACACCAGCGAAAGTGCGGCCAGCGCGGCGGCGTCCTCGCTCAGTGACGCCGTCCAATTGGAGGCTGGCTCGGGCGAACCATTGATCACCAACCGCGTGCCGCTCTTCAGGGCGTGCGTGAGCAGGGCGGCGCTGCCTCCGGTGATAAGCGCCATGGTGCCGAGATGGCCATCGGGCGACAGCGTCGCCGCCGCCAGGAAAGCGCCGACCGGAATTCGCAGCAAGGTGTGCAACAGGTCCCAGCCGGAGTCGACCCCCGGAATCTTGTCGGCGAAAAATTCGACCAGGGCCAGCCCCCCAGCCGTGCCCAGCACCCAGTAGGAGGAGGTAAGCTGCAGCATCGGCGGCAGTTCGACCCAGCCCATGAGGCCGGCCAGGCCGATGCCAAAGATGGTCAGGTAAGCGCGCACGCCGGACAATGCCGCCAAGGCCAGTCCGATGGAAAACAGATGCGCTTCGGTCATCGCTGGGCTCCTGCAGGCCACCAGAACTGTGACCGCCT
>JBAZBG010000240.1:0-4702 GCA_041671585.1 Arenimonas sp.
CAAATAAAAAAGGACGCCAGGCGTCCTTCGTGCGCGACGAGAGCCTGGCCGGATTATCGATGGAGGCTGGTAGTTGTCATGTCGCACACATGGCGGCGGTTTCCCGACGCCCCCTGGCAGGTAATTCCGTCGTCAAATCTAGTGCCTGGCCGCCGCCATGTCAAAGCTGGCAGCGGTCCGGTCACAGTCCGCCCGGCCGGGCTCCAGCCGTGGATCCCGCGCAGGCAGCGGCGCAATGGCCATTCCGGCTAGACTTTCGACACCATTCAGGAACTCGCCATGGCCCAGAGCATCCACGACTTCCACGACGATCCGCGCAACGCCGACATCCGGATCTGGATCAATGGCGTGCTCAAACCGCGGGCCGAGGCCGTGGTTTCGGTCTTCGACAGCGGTTTCGTCCTGGGCGATGGCGTCTGGGAAGGCCTGCGCGTGGTGGGCGGCCACCCGATCTTTCTCGACGCCCATCTCGACCGCCTGTACGAAGGCGCGAAAGCGCTGGCCCTGGATATCGGCATGGACCGCGCCGCGCTCACCCGCGCTATCTACGCCACCCTCGCGGCCAACGGCATGGACGATGGCGTGCATGTCCGGCTCATGGTCACCCGCGGCGTCAAGCGCACGCCGTACCAGGACCCGCGTGTCACCGTCGGGCCGGCGACCATCGTGATCCTTCCTGAATTCAAGATCGCCAAACCGGAAACCCTCGCCACCGGCCTGAGCTTGTTCACCGTGCACGTGCGTCGCGGTTACCCGGACGTGCAGGATCCCAAGCTCAACAGCCATAGCAAGCTCAACTGCATCACCGCCTGCATCCAGGCCACCGCCGCTGGCGCCGACGAGGCATTGATGCTCGACCCGCACGGGTTCGTCGCGACGTGCAACTCAACGCATTTTTTCATCGTTCGCAAGGGCGCGGTCTGGACGTCGACCGGCGACTATTGCCTGGGTGGCATCACGCGCAGCAACGTCCTGCAGGCCTGTCGCGAGAACGACATCCCGGCCCTGGAAAAAAACTTCAGCCTGACCGAGGTCTACGGCGCCGACGAGGCCTTCGTCACCGGCACCTTTGCCGGCGTGGTGCCGGTGCGCAGCATCGACGGCCGGACCATCGGCGACAGCATGCCCGGGCCCATGGTCGGGCGCCTGCAGGAACTGTATCGCGGGCTGGTGCAACGCGACGTCGCCTTCCGTGCCGGAAACCGCCTCGCGTGAGCGGCCTGCGCGACGGCCGCTCCCGGCTTCCTGCCTCCCCCGGCACTCGCGCGTCCCTGCGCATCGCCATGTGGAGCGGACCGCGCAACATCTCCACGGCGATGATGCGCGCCTGGGAAAATCGCGGTGACTGCGCGGTCAGCGACGAACCGCTGTATGCCGCCTACCTGGCCGCCACCGGCCTGGATCATCCGGGTCGCGATGAAGTCATCGCTGACGGCGATGTCGATGCGCAACGCGTGATCCGGACCTTGCTCGGCCCGATTCCCGACGACCGCCCGCTCTGGTATCAGAAGCACATGAGCCATCACTTGTTGCCGGACATCGATCACGAATGGATCCACGCGCTGCACAACATCTTTCTGATTCGCGATCCCGCTGAAGTGGTGGCGTCGTACGTGAAGTCGCGCGCGGCGGTGGTGCCCGACGATATTGGCCTGTTGCAGCAGGGCGAACTCTTCGACGAACTGGCCGAGCGCAGCGGCAAGGCGCCCATGGTGATCGACGCCGCCGATTTCCTGCGCGCGCCGGAAGCCTATCTGCGGGCGGTTTGCGAGCAGCTGGGCATAGCGTTCAACGAGCGTATGTTGCATTGGCCTTCCGGACCGCGCGCCAGCGATGGCGTCTGGGCGCCGCATTGGTACGACGCGGTCTGGAAGTCGACCGGTTTCGAGCCCTGGCGAGCGCGCCAGGTGCGGCTGGACGACGAGGTTGCCTGGGTGGCCGAAGCGTGCCAACCCGCGTACGAACGCTTGCGCAGGCATCGCCTGCGCGTCGCCCCAAACTGAATCGAAAGCGCAGCCATGAACCTGACCTATCCGGAAATATTCCAGCAGCGCGGCAATCGCTACCACCAGGCCATGCTCAACTTCCCCGAAGCGCGCCGGGCCGAGTTCGAACAGCTGTTTGCGAAGTGCAAGGTCGGGCCGGGACAACGCGTGCTCGACCTGCCTGCCGGTGGCGGCTACCTGGGGCGTTACCTGCCGCCGGACGCGGAGTTGCTCGGCCTGGAGCTAACCGAAGGGTTCGGCGGTGGCGTGGGCGTGCACGATCCCGCGCAGCCTTGGCCCTGGGGCCGGTTCGATCACGTCGTCTGCCTGGCCGCCCTGCACCATATCGATGACCAGCCCGGTTTCATCGGCCGCCTGCTCGAGCGCCTGCAGCCCGGCGGCACGCTGCACCTGGCCGACGTAACGGCGGGCTCAAGCCTCGTGCGCTTCCTGGATGGCTTTGTCGGCCGCTACAACAGCACCGGACACGAGGGCAGCTACCTGCCGCACGATGAGGCTTACTTCGCAGCGTTGGGCCAGGTCGATCGGATCGCCGAGTTGCCTTGCCCCTGGGAGTTCGCCGGTGAGCCGGAGATGCTGGATTTTTGCGCGCAGTTGTTCGGGCTGGTTGATTGTCCGCGCGAGGAGTTGCTGAAGGCGCTGCGGGATGAGGTGGGGATCGAGCGGAATGGGACGGGGGTGCGGTTGGAGTGGCGGCTGTTGTATGTGGATATTCGGGAGGGGCATCGCGGCTGAAGCCGCTCCTACAGGGGGCGAAAAAAAACCGCCCGGAGGGCGGTTTTTGGTGTCGGCGACTCGGGTACAGGCCTGACATGCCACGAGTCGCTGATGAAGCTGGTGGGCGGTACAGGTTTCGAACCTGTGACCCCTACCATGTCAAGGTAGTGCTCTACCGCTGAGCTAACCGCCCGAAACGAACGCGCATTCTAATCCACATCGGTGGACCCAGGCAAATCGGCCTTCGCCCCCGCCCCGCGCCGATTCTTGCCTAGATCGGACTGGCCAGCGAGCGCAGCTTGAGCGCCTGCATTTCGTCGCGAACCTGCGCGGCCTTCTCGAACTCCAGGTCGCGCGCGTGCTGATACATCTGCGCCTCCAATTGCTTGAGCTTGGCCGCCAGCTGGCGTGGTTCAAGCACCAGGTACTCGGCGTTCGCATCGGCAACCTGACGCCCCCGCCCGCGCGGCTTGCCGGGTTCCGGCGCCGAACGCGCACCTTCCATGATGTCCATCACTTCGCGCTGGATCGTGGTCGGCACGATGCCGTGCTCGAGGTTGTAGTCGATCTGGATCTGCCGGCGGCGGTCGGTCTCGTCGATGGCGATGCGCATGGAATTGGTGATGCGGTCGCCATACATGATCGCCTTGCCACGCACGTTTCTGGCGCAGCGGCCGATGGTCTGGATCAGCGAGCCGGCCGAACGCAAGAAACCTTCCTTGTCGGCATCCAAAATCGCGACCAGCGACACCTCCGGCATGTCCAGGCCTTCGCGCAGCAGATTGATGCCGACCAGCACATCGAAGCGGCCCAGGCGCAGGTCGCGAATGATTTCCACGCGCTCCACGGTCTCGATGTCCGAGTGCAGGTAGCGCACGCGCACATCGTGCTCGGACAGGTAATCGGTGAGGTTCTCGGCCATGCGCTTGGTCAGGGTCGTCACCAGCACGCGGTCGCCCAGTTTGGTGCGCAGGTTGATCTCCGAAAGCAGGTCGTCGACTTGCGTTGCCACCGGGCGAATCTCGATCTCGGGATCGATCAGGCCGGTCGGCCGCACCAGCAATTCCACGATCTGTCCTTCCGTGTGCTCGTACTCGTACTTTCCGGGGGTCGCCGAAACGAATATCGCGCGCGGCGAACGGCGCTCCCATTCCTCGAATTTCAAGGGCCGATTGTCGAGCGCAGAAGGCAGCCGGAAGCCGAAATTGACCAGGGTTTCCTTGCGCGAGCGGTCGCCCTTGTACATCGCACCCAACTGCGGAATGGTCACGTGCGACTCATCGACGACCAGCAGCGCATCCGGCGGCAGGTAGTCGTACAGGCATGGCGGCGGCTCGCCCGGCATGCGTCCGGTCAGGTGCCGCGAATAATTCTCGATGCCGCTGCAGAAGCCGACTTCGGCCATCATCTCGATATCGAACTGGGTACGCTGCTGCAGGCGCTGCGCTTCGACCAATTTATTTTCCCGGTAGAAATACTCCAGCCGCTCCTTCATCTCCGGCTTGATCGTCTCGATGGCGTCGAGCACCGTGCGCCGGGTAGTGACGTAATGCGATTTCGGGTACAGGGTGTAGCGCGGCAGCTTGCGATAGACCTCGCCGGTGAGCGGATCGAACAGGGAGATATTCTCGATCTCGCCATCGAACAATTCGATACGCACCGCCTCGATCTCCGACTCCGCCGGATGCACATCGATCACCTCGCCGCGCACCCGATAGCAGGCGCGGCGCAATTCGACATCGTTGCGCGTGTACTGCATTTCGGTCAGGCGCCGGATCAGCTCGCGCTGGTCGATGCGGTCGCCACGCACCAGGTGCAGGACCATGCGGAAATATTCGTTCGGATCGCCGAGACCGTAGATCGACGATACGGTAGCGACGATGATCGCATCGCGGCGCTCGAGCAGGGCCTTGGTCGCCGACAGGCGCATCTGCTCGATGTGCTCGTTGATGCTCGAATCCTTCTCGATGAAGGTGTCG
>JBAZBG010000241.1:0-4669 GCA_041671585.1 Arenimonas sp.
CAGGCCTGGCGCAGGCGCGCATCCAGGGCGATGGTTTCCAGCTTCACGCGCAATTCCTGCTTGGCGCTGATGGTCCATTGCACGCCGGCATTGAGTGACACCTGGTTGGCCCGGTAACTGCCGAGCAGCGTACCGCCCTGCCAGAGCAACCAGTCCGGATTGTGCGCGGCAAACAGCCCGGCGTAGACGCTCAGGTTGTCGTTGATGAAGTAGGTCGGCTCCAGATTGAGCTGCAGCGCGCCATGGCCCGGCCCATCCAGGCCTTCGGCGGCATAGCGCGCGTTCCAGTACAGCGACCAGTGCCCCTTGCGCGGCGTGAAGCGCTCGAAGAAACCGTACAGCTTGCCGGGAATGTTGACCGCGCCATTGCCGCGCGTGATCAGGTCGTCGTGTCCCGGCCCGAAGTAGGCGAACTGGAAGAATTCATTGCCGCCGTTGCGCAAGTCCGAGCCGCGTTCGATCTGGGCGGCGTCGTACAGATGCAGGCCCTGGTCGTTGTGGCGGGTGGCAAGCGTGAAGCGCCAGTCCTTCATGGCGTAGCTGGACGTTGCCGGCAGGTCCGACACGCGTCGGGCAACCTGGTAACGCAGGTAATTGAAGTTGTTGCGTTGCAGGTAGCCGAAATCGTTGAGCTGCAACTGATCGCCCATGTGCAGCAGATACAGTTGCTGGCGCCAGCCCTTGTCCATCTCGTAATCCAGCAACACCTGCGCGCCGGTGTCGCGAATATACGCGCCGCCCTGCTCGATGTTGCTGCCGACCACCGTGGTGCGGATGCCGAACTTCGCGTTCGGCTTCCAGCGATGGTCGAATTCATAGACGTCGGCGACCCGGTCCAGGAACGGCCGGTCGACGCGGGTCAGCATGGCGCCGAAACTCTGCGTGCCGGCTTCGCGGGTACCGCGCAGCGCGAAGAAATCGCGCCCGACCTCATCGGCTTCCGTGGCTGCGAACACGCCGTAATTGAAACCGGCCACGCTGCCGTTGACCTTGACCGCAGCCGTCACGTCGCCGGCCCCGCTGCCGTCGTCGCTATCGCCGCCGACCCGGCGCGTGTAGATCAGGCGGTCGCCGCCGTTGATGGCGCCGAAGGGCACGTCGAAGAAGCCCTGGTTCTCGGTGAAGAACGGCCGCTTGTCGCTGAAGAAGGTTTCCACGGCGCTGAAGTTGACCACCAGCTGGTCGGCCTCGACCTGGCCGAAATCCGGATTGAGCGTGGCGCTCAATTGGAAACGCCCGTTGGGCTTCCAGAAAATGTCGGCGCCGGTGTCGAAGAAACTTTGCGTGCGGATATTGTCGTAGACGCCGACCACGTAGGGCGTCACCGCCAACAGCGACGCGCTGTATTCCGGAATGCTCACCTTCGACAACACCGACAGGAAGCGCTGCTCCTGGAAGCTGGCCGTCGGCCACGACATGCGTTCGCCGGTCGTGCCCAGCACGCGGTCCAGCTGGATGCCGATGGTGCGCTTGCCGTCGACGCCGGCCTGCATCGGCGCGATGTACCAGGGGATCAGCATTTCCACCGACCAGGCATCGCCGTCCTCGGCCACCGCGTGTTTCCAGTTGCCGTCCCAGTCGTTGCTGAAATTGTTTTCGTTGGTGATGGTGGCGTCGATGATGCTGTCGGACAGCAGCACGGTGAAGTTGTAACCGGTGCGGCCCTCGCCATCGAAATCGACATACAGGTTGACGCGATCGGCCTGCGCGCCGGCATCGCGCTGCGCCACTTGCCGGGTGCGCGGCACGCTGGCCGGCTGCGTGTTGCGCATGCCGATGGCCAGGCCCTCGGGCGTGGCCAGGATCCAGCCCTCGGTCGGGTACGGCGCCGGCGCCCGCGACAGCGGCTGGGTCAGGCGGAAATCGGTGATGTGCTGCGCGCCCGCCCACTCGGCGGCATCGATCCGGCCGTCCACGTCGATGGCGGCCGCCGGCAGCGCAAACGACCATAACGCGGCAAGGGCCAGGAAGCGTCGCATGGTCGGTGTCCTTCGCGCGGATCGTGCAGCCGCGCCGCCATGATCCTAGGGTCCGGGCCGATTTGGCCGTGTCATAAGTAATGCCTAGTATCCTGTGGCCAGAGACACCCTGGTCGCCGGCCGGGGCGGTTCACACAAGGAGAAACGACGATGGGCATCGAACTGAAAATGCTGTTGTGGTCGATCGTGCTGGGCCTGGTGCAAATCGCGGTCGCGGCGACCTTTTCCACCAGCCAGCGCGGCCTGGGCTGGAACGCCGGCCCGCGCGACGAAGTCGCCGCCCCGCTGACCGGCATCGCCGGCCGCACCGATCGCGCTGCGCGCAATTTCCTCGAAACCTTTCCGTTCTTCGCCGTCGGCGTGCTGATGCTCACCTTGTTGCACAAGGAAGCCGAGCAGACCGCGCTTGGCGCGCAACTGTACTTCTGGTCGCGCGTGGCCTACGTGCCGGCGTACGCGGCCGGCATCAGCTACGTGCGCACCGGAATCTGGGCAGTGTCGCTGGCCGGCATCATCCTGGTGCTGCTGCCGCTGTTCGGCTGACGCAGCCCGCAGCCAGGCGCGCTGTCACGGCGCCGGCATCGCCGCCAGATCCTTCGCGGCATCCTCGATGCCTTGCGCCGCGGCCTTTTCCAGCCAGAACCTTGCCTGTTGCAAGTCCTTGCGCTGGTCCTCCGTGGTCTCCAGGTAGGAGTGCCCAAGCGCGTACTGCGAAGCGGCAAAGCCGCTCGCGGCGGTTTCCTTGAGTTTTTGCATGGCCAACGGGCGGTCAATGAATTTGTAGCCGTTGCGCAAGGTGAGAATGGCGACCTGGTAATTGCCGACGACGTTGCCGGTGCCGGCGCCTTCCAGCAGCAGCGTCCAACCGGAAATCATGTCCTGTTCGGTGACCTTGCCCTCGATCCGCGCCGTGCCCAATGCAACGCGCGCGCGCACCAGTCCCTGCTCGGACGCCTTGGTAATCCAGGCGATGAATTGCGCGTTGTCCTGGTTGGTTCCAAGGCCGAACAGGTAGGACACCGCAATCAGGTATTGCGCGTAGGCATCCCCGGCCTGCGCGGCGAGTAGGATTTCCGGCCGGCGCTCGGGCAGGCCGGCCTTCTTGGCGATGTCGCCGCCAAGCATGCTGGAGAAATCCTGGTCGGCCAGTCCCCAGCGGGCCGCGCTGGGCGCCGCAGTCGCGGCTTTCGGCCCGCTGGTCGCGGTAGCACCGGCGGCAGTTTGTGGTTGTTCGAGCTGCACCAGCAGCGCCAATACCGCCCGATAGGACGCGCCCTTGGTGCCGTATTTCTTCAAGTAGGTTTCCAGGACCGGCTTGGCCGACTCCGGCTTGCCCGCGCCGACCAACGCGTTGGCGTAATCGAGCGCATAGCTCTCGGGTAATGCGATGGGCAAGGCTTGCGCCTGCGCGAAATAATCAAGCGCTGGCTCGTAGGATTTCTCGGCGAGCGCGGCCTTGGCATGCAGCAACAGACGATCGCGTTCGACTTCTGGTGGCAGCGCGGCGAGGGTCTGCAAGGAAACCAGCACGAGCAACGGGACGAGCAACAACTTCATGCGAGGCCTCGAGAAAACCAGTGGAGTGGCGCGCAGCATAACCCGGCTCGAGCGCAACGCCGTTGCAACGGCATCCAGCCGAATCCCACGCGAGCGCTGCCTACACGGGCGCCACCGATCGCGAGCTGATCAGCTCCAGCTGCTGGCTTTCGATCAGCGCTTGCGCGCCGAAGCGCAGCTGGCCCATCAGCACGGTCATGTCGGTGCTTGCGGTGGGCCGCAAGGCCGCCCAGCCGTTGCGGCCGTTTTCCTTCACCCAGTACAGCGCGGCATCGGCGAGTTCGAGCATTTGTTCCCAGTCCAGTTGATGATCGCCGGCTCGAAACAAGGGGTACTCGGCCAGGCCGATCGAACAAGTGAGCGTGACCGGCTGGCCGACATCGAACACCTGGTCGGCCACGCAACGGCGGATGCGTTCGCCCAGCGTGGCGACAAACTCGCGCGGAATCGGCCGGAACACCAGCAGGAATTCCTCGCCGCCCCAGCGCACCACGTAATCGCCGGTACGCACCAGGCGGGTCATCCGCTCGGAAAACTGTTGCAGCAATTCGTCGCCGGCCTTGTGCCCGAAGTTATCGTTGATGCGCTTGAAATGATCGATGTCCACCAGCGCGAACAACAGCGCGTGATCGCTGCGGCCGGTGCGCGCCTGCTCGCGGTCGTAGAAGGACAGGTCGGCGGGAATCTGATTGACCAGGTAGCGACGGTTGCGCAAGCCGGTCAGTGGATCGGTCTGGCTGGCGGTTTCCAGACGCTGGTTCGCTTCCTCGAGCAGCAGGTTGGCCTCGTTGAGTTGCTGCGTGCGCTCGCTGACCTGGGTTTCCAGTTCGACCCGACGCAGCTCCGCTTCGGTGGCGGCGCGGTTGAGTTCCCGACGCGCGGCAACGCGCTGCTGGTGGATCGAGGCGCCCAAGGCCAGGGGAATGGCGCCGAACAGGCTCATGAAGCCCAGGAGCAGCGCCGTGTCGAGCATGCCCTTCGGCGGCGTGAAGCCCGCCAGGCCCAGGCCGGTCAACGTGGTCAGGAAAAAGATGGACACGCCGGTGGCCAGCGCGGTCCAGATCGGCTGAAAACGGAACGCGCTCCACAGCAGAAAGGCCAGCGGCAAGGCCGCCATGCCCAGCGCGTAGGCG
>JBAZBG010000242.1:0-4641 GCA_041671585.1 Arenimonas sp.
CATGATCATCATCCGGCACCGCCGCAACAGTTGCCAACAGCTGCGCGAAACGGCGCCGGAGCTCGGCGTGGAAGTCGACATCCGCAGCAATGGCGACGACTTGATCATGCACCACGATCCGTTCGTCGACGGCGAACGTTTCGAAGACTGGCTGGCGCACTTCCGCCACCGCACGTTGATCCTCAACGTCAAGGAAGAAGGCCTGGAAGACCGGCTGATCGCGCTGATGCAGGCGCATGGCATCAGCGACTACTTCTTCCTCGACCAGTCGTTTCCGTTCCTGGTGTGCACCGCCAACCGCGGCGAGTCGCGCTGCGCGGTGCGGGTGTCGGAATTCGAGTCGATCGATACCGCGCTCACGCTGGCCGGCCGCATCGACTGGGTGTGGGTGGATTGCTTCACCCGCTTTCCGCTCGACCGCGCGCAGGCCGGGCGTTTGCAACAGGCCGGCTTCAAGTTGTGCCTGGTGTCGCCGGAATTGCAGGGCCGCAACGCCACCGATGAAATCCCGGCGTTGCGCGCGCTGCTCGACCGCGAGGGCATCGTCGCCGACGCGGTATGCACCAAGGAGCCAGCCCTGTGGCAATGAATGCCGCCCGGATGTGGCGCGACCCGGTGTTCAAGTTCGGCCTGCTGCTGAAGGTCGTGTTGATCGTCGTCCTGGTGCCGGAAATCCAGCAGGCCTGGTTCGTGCCGTTCCTGCGCCATGTCATCGAGCATCCGGCGATGGATTCCTGGTCCAGCTTCCTGGCCGCGGGCGGCAGTCGTCTCGCCTATCCGTACGGGCCGATGATGCTGCTGGCGCATTTGCCGGGAACCCTGCTCGGCGCCCTGGCCGATGCGTCCGCCAACACCGCCTACCTGACCGGCGTCGGCTTTCGGCTCGGCCTGCTCGGCGCCGATCTCGGCGCGCTGTACTTACTGTACCGCCTGTTTCCCGACCAGCCGCGCAAGCTGTTGTGGTTGTACTGGTGGTCGCCCATCGCGTTGTACGTAACCTATTGGAACGGCCAGACCGACATCGTGCCGGTGGCCTTGTTGTTGCTGTCGCTGCTGTTGATCCGGCACTTCCGCGCCGCCGCCAGTGGCGTGGTGCTGGCGCTGGCGTTGGCGGCGAAGTTCAGCATGTTGCTGGCGATGCCGTTCGTCGCCATCTACCTGTGGCGCAACAAGCGGCTGCGTTCCCTGTTGCTGCCGTTCGCGCTTGGCTACGCCGGCGTCGCGCTGCTGCTGCTCGGGCCGTGGATGTTTTCGCAGGGCTTCGTGGCGATGGTGTTCGGCACGCCGGAATCCCGGCGCGTGTTCGACCTGGCGCTGCCGCTGGGCAACAACCTGAGCCTGTACCTGACGCCGACCCTGTACCTGCTGGCGGTGTACGGCGTGTGGCGTTTGCGGCGAATCAGCTTCGACCTGTTGATTGCCGCCATCGGCCTGTCGTTCTTCCTGGTCGTGCTGGCCACGCCCGCGCCGCCGGGTTGGTACTTGTGGCTGGTGCCGTTCCTGGTCGCGCATCAGTTGCAGAGCGACCGCAGTGCATTGCTGCTGACCAGCGGTTTTTCGGCCTTGCTGATCGGCCTGCACGTGCTCAGCTCCAGCGGCGCGTCGCTGCCGCTGCTCAATCTAGACCCGGGTCCGGCGATCGCGCAGGTGGGTCAGCAGATCACCCCGCATATGCACTCGCTCGGCTTCACCCTGATCGTGTCGGCGGGACTGGTGCTGCTGGCGCAGATGCTGCGCGAACGGGTGGCGCGCAACGACTACTACCGCATCGGCCAGCAGCCGGTCACGCTCGGCATCGCCGGCGATTCCGGCTCCGGCAAGGACACCCTGAGCCGCGCGCTGGCCGGCATGTTCGGCGAGCACTCCGTGGTCCATGTTTCCGGCGACGACTATCACGTCTGGGATCGCTTCGCGCCGATGTGGAAGGGACTGACCCACCTGAATCCGCGCGCCAACGATTTGCAGCGCTTCAACAACGATGTGCTGGCGCTGATGGACGGCAAGCCGATCCTGTGCCGGCAATACGATCATGTCGCCGGCCGCTTCCTGGAACCGACCCGGCTCAACCGCAACGACGCGATCATCGCCTCCGGCCTGCACGCGCTGCACATGCCGCGGCTGAGCAAGCGCTTCGACGTCGGCATCTTCCTGGACATCGACGAGGACCTGCGCCGCGCCTGGAAGATCCACCGCGACGTCCATCATCGCGGCCACGACCGGCAGACCGTGCTCGGCTCGCTGGAACGGCGCGAGCTCGATTCGCAGCGCTATATCCATCCGCAGAAGGCGGCGGCCAGCCTCGTGCTGCGCCTGATGCCGGTCAACGCGCGCCACCTGGAAACCGCCGACGCCCCTGAGCACGTGCGCTTGAAACTGGTGGCGCTGATTCGCAACGGCACCTCGCACGAACGCGTGGCACGCATCCTGATCGGCATCTGCGGCCTGCATCTGGACATCCAGCAGTCCGAGGACAGCGGCGACGTGGAGATGACCATCGAAGGCGACGTCGCCGCCGAGGACATCGGCCTGGCCGCACGCACGCTGGTTCCGGCGTTGCAGGAAATGCTCGACATCCACCCGCAGTGGGAAGACGGCATGAGCGGAATCATGCAGCTGCTGGTCCTGATCCAAATCGAAGAATCCTTGAAGAATCGACTGACATGACTATCAAGATCCTCAATCCCGAGCGGATATTGCGCGCGCCGAAGGCCATCATCTTCGACACCGACAACACCTTGTACGCCTACGATTACCCGCACCAGCGGGCCACCGCGGCGGCCGAGGACAAAGCGGTCCGCCTGCTCGGCGTGGATGCCGCCAGCGTGCGCGGCGCCTTCGCCCAGGCGCGCGAGGAAGTGAAAAAGCAGCTGGGCAAGACCGCCAGCTCGCACAGCCGGCTGCTGTATTTCCAGCGTGGCATCGAGATCCTCGGCCGCAAGACCCAGCTGGTGATCACCCTGGATCTGGAACAGACCTACTGGCGCACCTTCCTGTCGCACTGCGAATTGTTTCCCGGCGTGCGCGAGTTCCTGATGGCCTTGCGCAGCAGCGGCATCAGCACCGCCACCATCACCGACCTGACCTCGCAGATCCAGTTCCGCAAGCTGATCTATTTCGGGCTCGACGATTGTTTCGATTATGTGGTGACCTCCGAGGAAGCCGGCGCCGACAAACCGCAAGAAGCCTCGTTCCGCCTGGCGATCGAAAAACTGGGCGTCGCGCCCGAACAGATCTGGATGATCGGCGACCACCCGGTCAACGATATCGCCGGCGCGCATCCGTTCGGCATCGCCACCTTCCTGCGCCTGGACAAGGTGCCCAGCCTGAGCGCGGCGCAGGCCGGGTGCGATGTGATGTTCGACGACTTCCACGAGCTGCAGCGCTATTTCTATTCGGGAAAGCTCGAGGGCATTCCGGGCAGCCAGCGCAAGCCGCAACACGCCGCAGGCCACCTGGCCGCCACCGCCGTCGAATGACCGCGCACCGACCGGCGCCATGCGCGCCGACCTTTTCCGCAGCCACAAAGGATTGAAGCAATGACGCCAGCACACGGACAGATCTCGCCCGAACGATGGGCAGTGGCCGCGATCATGGTCGCGCTTGCGGCGCCTTTGCTGGCGGTCGCCGGCAGCGCCCTGGGCATGCCGCTCGGCGCCGGCGTGCTGGTCGCGTTGATGATGGCGGTGCTGGCGTGCGCAGAAGTCGCGCACCGGTTGCCGACCGCGCTGGATGGATTGCGCCGCCAGCATCCGGTCTGGTGCGGGCTGTGGCTGCTGGTGGCCGTGGCCGCCGTGGCGCGTACCGTCGGCGTCGCCTGGTTCATGGCCGATCCCGAACACGCGCAGAGCTCGGCGTTCTGGTTCGACGAGTTCTACATCCGCCACAGCTGCGCCTCGGGGTACTGGCATGCGGCGGAACTCGCGCAACAGGGCGTCGCCAACCTGTACGACCCTGCGCACTACACCGGCTTCGCCGGGCGCTTCAAGATCGACGAGTTCCTGTACCTGCCGCAGTTCCTGCTGCTGCCACAGCTCGGCATCGCCCTGGGCGGCGATTTCATGACGCTGCGCGCCGCCTGGTTCGCGATCGAGGCCGCCCTGGTGGCTGGCGCCATGCTGGCATTGTGTCATTGGATCGGCGGGCCGGCCGGACGCCGCGCCGCGTTGCTGCTGCCGGCGGTGTGGGTCGCCAGCCCGGTGCTGCTGACGCTGCAGGTGGGCAACTTCCAGCTTGCGGCCATCGCCATGTCGGTGCTGGCGATGATGCTGTTCGAACGCGATCGTCCGGTGCTGGGCGGCGCGTTCCTCGGCTTCGCGATTTTCAAACTGTTTCCCGGCCTGCTCGGCATTTACCTGTTGGCGACGAGGCGCTGGCGCGCCGCCGCGTGGACGTTCGCATTCTCGCTGTTGTACACCGCCATCCTGTTTGCCTGGTTCGGTTGGAAACCGTTCGACGCGTTTGTGCACTACCAGCTGCCGCGCATGGCGAGCGGCGAAGCCTGGGCGTTCCTGGAGCTCGACGGGCTGGAAGTGGTCAACGCCATCAACAATTCCGTTCCCGGCCTGGTGCTGAAGTTGAATGCCCTTGGCTTTGAGGGCGCGAGCCGCGGCGTCGTCGGCGGCCTTGCCTGGCTGTGGACGG
>JBAZBG010000243.1:0-4640 GCA_041671585.1 Arenimonas sp.
AGCTGTCCGGCGGCGTGCGTATCGCCCTCGCCCAGTACCGTGAGCTGGCGGCGTTCGCGCAGTTCGCTTCCGACCTCGACGAAGCCACCCGCAAGCAGCTCGAGCGCGGCCAGCGCGTCACCGAGCTCATGAAGCAGAAGCAGTACGCGCCGATGTCGACCGCGCAAATGGCGCTGTCCATCTATGCCGTCAACGAGGGTTACCTCGACGACGTGCCGATGAACAAGATCCTGGCGTTCGAAGAAGCGCTGCATGCCCACTTCGCCAACACCCAGGGCGAGCTGATGAGCAAGATTGTCGCCACTGGCGCCTGGGACAAGGACATCGAGGCCGTCTTCAAGCAAGGCGTCTCCGAGTTCAAGGCCACCGGCACCTGGTAATTTTTTGTAGGAGCGGCTTTAGCCGCGATGATTTTCCGAACAAGAGCAATCGCGGCTAAAGCCGCTCCTACAAGTTCGATGAGGAATTGAGATGGCTGGCGGCAGAGAAATCAAAACCAAGATCAAGAGCGTGCAGAACACCCGCAAGGTGACTCGCGCGCTGGAGATGGTCTCGGCCTCGAAGATCCGCAAGGCACAGGAGCGTATGAAGGGCTCGCGCCCCTATGCGCGCTTGATGACCCAGTTGATCGGTCACATCGCCAAGGCCAACTCGGAGTACACGCATCCGTTCATGGCCCAACACAAAGACACCAGGCGTATTGGCTACATCGTCGTGTCGACCGACCGCGGGCTGTGCGGCGGTCTGAATTCGCAGATGTTCCGCCGCATCCTGATCGACATGCGCGAGTGGCAAGCCAAGGGCGTCGAGATCGACGTGGTCTGCATCGGCCAAAAGGCAGCGACGTTTTTCCGCCGTCTTAACGTCGGCATCGTCGGCTCGATTACCCATCTGGGCGAGAAGCCGCGCCTCGAGCAGTTGATTGGCGTGGTCAAGGTGATGCTCGACGCCTATTCGTCGAACAACCTCGACCGCGTATTCCTCTGCTACAACGATTTCGTCAACACCATGACGCAAAAGGCGCGGCTCGATCAATTGCTGCCGCTGCCGCCGTCGGAAAAGCTCAATACCCGCTTCGACTGGGATTACATCTACGAGCCGAGCCCGGAAGTGGTGCTCGATCACGTGATGACCCGGTACGTCGAATCGTTGGTCTATCAGGCGATGCTCGAGAACATTGCCTCTGAGCAGGCCGCGCGCATGGTCGCCATGAAGTCCGCTTCCGACAATGCCACCAAGCTGATCGGTACTTTGCAGTTGATCTACAACAAGGCGCGCCAGGCAGCGATCACGCAGGAAATTTCCGAGATCGTCGGCGGCGCCGCGGCGGTTTAACCAATTCACTGTGGGAGCGGCTTCAGCCGCGATGCTTTACCGCAGGAAACATCGCGGCTGAAGCCGCTCCCACAAGAGCTACGAACTGATTTTTTAGAGGATACAAACATGAGCCAGGGCAAGATTGTGCAGATCATCGGCGCGGTCGTCGACGTGGAATTCGCGCGCGAAGAAGTGCCGAAGACCTATGACGCGCTGAAGGTGACCAACACCGAAATCACGCTGGAAGTGCAGCAGCAGCTCGGCGACGGCATCGTGCGCACCATCGCGCTCGGCTCGACCGACGGCCTGCGCCGCAACCTGATCGCCGTGAACACCGGCCGTGGCATCTCGGTGCCGGTCGGCGCCGCGACCCTGGGCCGCATCATGGACGTGCTCGGTCGCCCGATCGACGAAGCCGGTCCGGTCGTCGGCAGCGACACCTGGGAAATCCATCGCAATGCGCCGTCGTACGAAGAGCAGAGCTCGACCAACGAATTGCTCGAGACCGGCATCAAGGTGATCGACCTGATGTGCCCGTTCGCCAAGGGCGGCAAGGTCGGCCTGTTCGGCGGCGCCGGCGTCGGCAAGACCGTCAACATGATGGAATTGATCAACAACATCGCCAAGCAGCACGCCGGCCTGTCCGTGTTCGCCGGCGTGGGTGAGCGTACCCGCGAAGGCAACGACTTCTACCACGAGATGAAGGACTCCAACGTCCTGGACAAAGTCGCGATGGTGTACGGCCAGATGAACGAGCCGCCGGGCAACCGCCTGCGCGTCGCGCTGACCGGCCTGACCATGGCCGAGTATTTCCGCGACGACAAGGATCCGGTTACCGGCAAGGGCAAGGACATCTTGTTCTTCGTCGACAACATCTACCGCTACACGCTGGCCGGTACGGAAGTCTCCGCGCTGCTCGGCCGCATGCCGTCCGCCGTGGGCTACCAGCCGACGCTGGCCGAGGAAATGGGCGTGCTGCAGGAGCGCATCACCTCGACCAAAACCGGCTCGATCACCTCGATCCAGGCCGTGTACGTGCCTGCCGATGACTTGACCGATCCGTCGCCGGCAACGACCTTCGCCCACTTGGATGCGACCGTCGTGCTGAGCCGTAACATCGCCTCGCTCGGTATTTATCCGGCGGTCGATCCGCTCGACTCCACCTCGCGCCAGCTCGATCCGAACGTGATCGGCCACGAGCATTACGACACCGCGCGCCGCGTGCAGGCAACGCTGCAGAAATACAAAGAGCTCAAGGACATCATCGCGATCCTGGGCATGGACGAGCTGTCGGAAGAAGACAAGCAGGCCGTGTCGCGCGCGCGCAAGATCGAGCGCTTCTTCTCGCAGCCCTTTCACGTCGCCGAAGTGTTCACCGGCTCGCCGGGCAAGTACGTGACGCTGAAGGAAACCATCCGCGGCTTCAAGATGATCTGCGATGGCGAGTGCGACCACATTCCGGAGCAGGCCTTCTACATGGTCGGCGGCATCGAGGAAGTGATCGAGAAGAACAAGAAAATGAGCGCGGCGGCCTAAGGAATCCCCATGACCACCACGATCCGTTGCGACATCGTCAGCGCCGAGGAAGAAATCTTCCACGGCGACGTGGTGATGGTCGTTGCCACCGGCGAGATGGGCGAGCTCGGCATCGCGCCGCGCCATGCGCCGCTGATCACCCGCCTGAAGCCGGGCAAGCTGGTGCTGACCATGGCCGATGGCGAGAAGCTCGACATCGTCGTCTCCGGCGGCATCCTCGAGGTGCAGCCGCAGGTCGTGACGATCCTGGCCGACACCGCGATCCGTGCCACCGACATCGACGAGTTGGCGGTGCTGAAGGCCAAGGAAGAGGCCGAGCGCATCATTGCCAATCGCGGCGAAGCGATGGAAATCGCCGAGGCGCAGGCCAAGCTGGCCGAAGTCACGGCCCAGCTGCAGGCGCTGGAACGCCTGCGCAAGAACCTCAAGCACTAAGCCACAAAGTACAGTGCAGGAGCGGCTTCACCCGCGAATGCCCTTGTAGGGAGCGGCTTCAGCCGCGAAGCTCTCATCGGAAGCGATCGCGGCTAAAGCCGCTCCTACAGAAAAACGCCGGCCATTGAGCCGGCGTTTTTTCATTGACGTGCTAGCGGTACACCCACTGCCGCCATACGACGAAGCCGACTGTCGCCATCATCGCTTCCACCGCGGGCTTGGCCAGCCAGGCGGCGCGCAAGTCGAAGCGGGCCTGCACGCCGGACAGCAGCAGTGTGCTCAACGCGGTCAACAGCAACCAGGCGACGATGAAACGTCGCAGGTGCACGCCATCCAGGCGCGCCCGGCCGCTTTCGCTGGCGAAGGTGTAGCGACCGTTCAGCCAAAAGCCCAGGCTCGCACCGGCGGCGCGGCCGGCCAGGTTGCTCGGGGCCAGAGGCAGGCCTGCGGAGGTCAACGCGACGAAGGCGGCCCAATCGAGCAGGACCTGCACGCCGCCGACGAGCACGAACAGCAGCACTTGGCGGGAAAGGAGGCGGAACATGCGGCCAATGCTAGCAGCCGCGCGCGCCGCCGCCGATACTATGGGCAAGGAGTATGCCCATGACCGAACCGCTGCACGTTGTGATCCTCGCCGCCGGCGAAGGCAAGCGCATGAAATCTGCGCGACCCAAAGTCCTGCATGCATTGGCCGGGAAGCCGATGCTCGCCCATGTGGTCGATGCCGCGCGCGCCCTGGCCCCGGCGGCGATCCATATCGTCCACGGCCATGGCGGCGAGCAGGTGCGCGCGGCATTCGCTGCGCAACCGGATTTGCTCTGGGTAGAACAGGCCCGGCAGCTGGGTACCGGCCACGCGGTGCAACAGGCGATGCCGAAGATTCCGGACGCCGCGCGCGTCCTGGTGTTGTATGGCGACGTGCCCTTGATTCGCGCCGAATCCTTGCGTGCGCTATTGCAGGCTCCCGGCGCGCTGGGCGTGCTGGCGGCGGAGCTCGCGGATCCCACCGGCTACGGCCGCCTGGTGCTTGACGAGCAACAACGGGTCGCGGCGATCGTCGAACAGAAGGATGCCAGTGACAGTCAACGCGCGATCCGCCTGATCAACACCGGCATCGTGTCGGCGCAAGCCGGCTTGTTGCGCGCGTGGCTGTCGCAGTTGCGCAATGCAAATGCCCAGGGCGAGTACTACCTCACCGACATTTTTGCCATGGCCGCCGCAGCGAGGCAGGCGGCCGTGGTGGTTCGCGTCGTCGATGCGGTGGAGACGGAGGGCGCCAACGACCCTTGGCAGTTGGCCATGCTGGAGCGCGCGTTCCAGTTGCGCGCCGCGCGGAACCTTGCGCTCGACGG
>JBAZBG010000244.1:0-4612 GCA_041671585.1 Arenimonas sp.
ATCGCCGCCAGACGCTGGCCGAAGCGCTCCAGGCAGTCGTGGGCGCGGATCAGGGCGTCTTCGCTCAGGCCGCCTTCGCCATCCAGCCCTTCGGCGAGGCGCACATGCTCCTTGATGCGGTCGACGATGCGCAGCTGTCCGAGCACGGCGCGCGCGACCACCATGTGAAAGCTGTTCGAGCCGAGGTCGACGGCAGCGAGCAGTTCACCATCGGGCAGGGCGTTCGGGTCAGCGGACATGGCTCATTCGCACAGTTTCGCCAGCAGGGTGCCTTGCGCCGAATAGGGCAGGTCGTCGCCTTCGGGCAGCACGCGCGAGTAGCTGCCGTCCGAGTGCAGTTGCCAGGCTTGTTCGTTGTCCTGCAGGTAGTTGGCCAACTCCTCGTCGAATACGCGAGTCGCAAGCACGGGGTCGAGTATGGGGAAGCAGGTCTCGACCCGGCGCAGCAGGTTGCGCTCCATCCAATCGGCGCTTGAACAGAAGATTTCCGGACGGTCGTGATTGCGGAACCAGTACACCCGGCTGTGCTCGAGGAAACGGCCGACCACCGAGCGCACGCTGATGTTTTCGGACAAGCCCGGAACGCCGGGCCGCAGGCAACAGGCGCCGCGCACGATCAGCTCGATCTTCACACCGGCCTGCGAGGCTTCGTACAAGGCCCTGATCACCCCGGCTTCGTTGAGCGCATTCATCTTGGCGATGATGTGGCCGCGTTTGCCGGCGCGCGCCAGCTTGGCTTCGCGTTCGATCTTGCTCAGCAGGCCCTTGTGCAGCGTGAAGGGCGAGGCCATCAGGCGCTTGAGTTTCATCGCCGGCGCCAGGCCGGACAGCTGCTGGAACAAACCGTGCACGTCGGTGGCGATCTCGGAGTTCGACGTCATCAGCCCGATGTCGGTGTACAGCCGGGCGGTGCCGGCATGGTAGTTGCCGGTGCCCAGGTGCACGTAGCGGCGCAGCGTCTTGCCCTCCCGGCGCACGATCAACATCATCTTCGCGTGGGTCTTGTGCCCGACCACGCCGTACATGACCTGCACGCCGGCTTCCTGCAGGCGGTCGGCCAGGTTCAGGTTGGCCTCTTCGTCGAAACGCGCACGCAACTCCACCACGACGGTGACATCCTTGCCGTTGCGCGCCGCGGTGATCAGGTGCTCGATGATTTTCGAGTCCTTGCCGGTGCGGTACAGCGTCTGCTTGATCGCCAGCACGTTCGGATCGCTGGCCGCGCACTGCAGCAGGTCGAGCACGCTGCTGAAACTCTCGTACGGATGATGCAGAAGCACGTCGTGCTCGCGCAGGGTGTCGAACGGCATCTCTTCGTCGATGTCGGCCTGGGCCGCCTTGAACGGCGGGAATTTCAGGTCCGGACGATTGGAGCGGTCGTACACCTGGATCACGCGGTTCAAGTTGACCGGGCCGTTGATCCGGTACACCGCGTTCTGCTTGAGATCGAAATTCTGCAGCAGGATCTTGACGATCGACTTCGGGCAGTTGTCGGCGATTTCCAGCCGCACCGCCGGGCGGAAGCCGCGGCTGAGCAACTCGTTCTTCAGCGCGCTGGCCAGGTTTTCCACTTCTTCCTCGTCGACGAACAACTCGGAGTTGCGGGTAACCCGGAACTGGTACGCGCCCTTGACCTTCATGCCGGGAAACAAGTCGTCGACGAAGGTGGTCAACACGGCCGACAGGAACACGAAGTCGTGCTTGCCGCCGGAGACTTCTTCCGGCAACTGGATGATCCGCGGCAACGAGCGCGGCGCGCGCACGATCG
This sequence comes from Arenimonas sp., assembly GCA_041671585.1. Taxonomy (GTDB): domain Bacteria; phylum Pseudomonadota; class Gammaproteobacteria; order Xanthomonadales; family Xanthomonadaceae; genus Arenimonas. Next base: position 1,769 of record JBAZBG010000244.1, read on the forward strand.
CCATGCCGCCCTTGCGGCCGAAGGCGTCCTTGCCTTCGAGCACGACCACGACATTCAGGCTCTTGTTGAGGATGCGCGGAAACGGGTGCGCCGGGTCGAGTCCCAGCGGCGAGAGCACCGGCAGGACCTCATTGTGGAAATACTTCTGCAGCCAGCGGCGCTGCTTCGCGTTCCAGCTGTCCCGGTTGAGGACGCGGATGCCGGCCTGGTTGAGCGCCGGCCGCAAGGTCTCGTTCCAGAGCCGGTACTGGTCCTCGACCAGCTTGCCGGCCAGTTTGTGCAATTTGTCCAGTGCGACCTGCGGGTCCATGCGGTCCGGCAGCAGGGGGGCGCCGAACTCCAGCGCAGTGAGCACGGTGGCCACGCGCACTTCGAAGAACTCGTCAAGATTGGTGCAGGCGATGCACAGGTAGCGCAAGCGCTCCAGCAACGGCATGCGCGCGTCCTCGGCCTGCGCCAGCACGCGAAAATTGAATTCCAGTTGGGACAGCTCGCGATTGAGGAACAAATCGCCGTCGGGGGCTTCGGTACTCGCAGTCATGGGGCCATGATAGCGTGGCCAGGTGCAACCCAGGTGTCAGCCCTGGTCCCCAGGCAGATCCTGCGGCTTGATCCGCCGGCGCTTCATGTCCAGCACTTCGGGAGTGATATCGGCGATCCGCGCCTCGATCCTTGCGCGCTGGATGTAGCTGATGTCATCGCGCTTGAGCAAAGCGGTCAGCTGGTTGAGCGCGTCTTCCGCGCGACCATTGAGATACGCCGCTTCGGCATAGGCCTCCCCGGCGCGCGCCGCATCTCCGGCCAACTCGCTGGCGCGGCCGAAGGTTTTCTGGAACAAGGGGTCGTCGGTATTTCCCGACAGGATGGGGCGGAGCACGGCCTGCGCGCGCCGTCCGGCATCGGCGCCACCGATGGTGTTCAAGACTTCTGCATAACTCAGGCTGATCGCAATGTCATTGGGATGTTGCGCGAGCAAGTCCTCGTAGCGTTTCCTGGCCAGCGCCTCGTTCTTGGCAACTGATGCGTTTTCAGCCAGCGCAAGACCGATCCACAGGTTGCCGGGGTGCTTCCGGGCGAGGGCCTGCAGGCTGTCCTCGGCGGCGGCTGGGTAGCCGGCTCGCAGCTGCGCCAGGGCCAGGCCGTAGCGCTGGGCGTCGGTCGCTTTCGGGCCGGTGGAATCGAGCAGGGCTTTGGCTTCCTTCATCCCCACGGCGGGACTGTCGGCGGTCAGTACGCGCAGCCGTTCACGCGCCCAGTCGAACATCCGTGGCGGCGCAGCGGCTGCGGCGGGCGTCGCCGTGCTGCTGGCGCTCAGGCCCCAGGGCAAGAGCAGGCTTTGCGTTGGCTTGCTGGCGGCGCTGTAGGCGGGCTTCTCGCGCTGCAGCCGTTCGGCGCGATCGCGCGCTTCGCTCATGCGCGTCGTGTTGACCGGATGGGTTTGCAGGTAGGAGGGCGTGGTGTAGCCGCCGGAATTGCCGCGCGTGACGCGGTCCATCCGCTCGAAAAAATCGGCCATGCCATTCGGACTGTATCCGGCCTGGTAAAGCGTCTGGATGCCGACGCGGTCGGCCTCGGCTTCCGTCGATCGGGTGTAATTGATCTGTCGTTGCGCCGCCAGGGCCTGGCCGCCGATGATCGCTGCCTGGATGGCGTCGTCGCTGCTGGTGTTGGTTCCGCTACTGTTGCGCCCACCGCTCTGTTGCGCGGCAATGATCACGCCCAGCGTGGCCAGCATGATCGGCAACTGGTCCTTCTGGGCGCGCTCCACCGCGCGCAGGACATGCCGTTGCGTCACGTGCGAGATTTCATGGGCGACGACGCCGGCGACTTCGTCTTCATTGCGCGCGGTCAGCACGATGCCGGCGTTCATGCCGACGTAGCCGCCCAGGGTCGCGAACGCATTGATCTGCCGGTCGCGCATCATGAAAAAAGTGAAGGACTGCTCCGGGCGATCCGAGACCGCGGCCAATCGGTGGCCCATGTCGTCCAGCCAGCTGTGCAGCAGCGGATCCTCCAGCACATAGCCGTAGCGGCGCAGCTGGTACAGGGTATAGGCGCCGTACTCGCCTTCTTCCTTCGGGCTGAGTAGCTCGCCGGCCGAGGAGCCGATGTCCGGCAGGCCGGATTCCTGGGCCGCGCTGCCGGTAACCAAGCCGAGGGCGAGGACCACGGCAGCGACGAGCGGAGCGATTGAGCGCACGGATTACTCCCAAATCAATTGTGAACAATGCCGGATTGGTGGCCGCGGCGGGTGAATCCGTCGTTAAGCTTGGACTCCGGGACCTGTAAAATGTTCCTGGCCGACCCCACTAATGCGGGTGAAGAGTAACAGGCCCATGCAGGAGAACAGCGTGCCCGAAGTGATCATGTACACCACCGCGATCTGCCCATACTGCGTGGCCGCGAAGAACTTTCTCAAGTCCCGCGGGGCGGCCTACCGCGAAGTCCGGGTCGACATCGATCCGGCGGCACGCGCGTTGATGATGGAAACGAGCCGGCGCACCTCGGTTCCGCAAATCTTCATCAATGGTCTGCATGTCGGTGGATACGAGGAACTGGTGGCGCTGGACCGCAGCGGCGATCTGCAGCCGATGCTGGCGGCCGCGCCATGAGCTCGCCTGGCGAGAAGGACCGCCTGCAGGAATTCACCGAGTTCCGGCAACGCATGAATGAACGCATCCTCGGCCACGACAACCAGGTGGTTCGGCGTTTTTTCGCGCTCGACACGCAGACTTACAAGGACGGCGCGCTCGACCTGAAGACCAAGGAACTGCTCGGCCTGGTCGCCTCCATGGTGCTGCGCTGCGACGACTGCATCAGCTACCACATCGCCCAATGCAAGGA
>JBAZBG010000245.1:0-4570 GCA_041671585.1 Arenimonas sp.
CAAAAAAACCCCGCATTGCTGCGGGGCTTTTGTTTCGAAACAATGGCGCGCCGATTACCGCAGGCGCGCCGTGTTCAGCCTCACGGGCGCGCGACGCTCACCACCGGCGAGGTCCAGGTTTCCCAATGCGCGGGATTGCCTGCGTCGCCTAGCGCCTTGAGCACCGAGAGCTTGATTGTGTACGTGCCATTGGGAACCACGTAGCTCTTGTTGCCAGATGTAGTCACACCATCCCACGAGAAAGCGAAGAAGCCGGTGCTCGTGCTGTTGCGCGGCACGTAGTCTTCCTGGAACGCGCGGTGCCAGGACTTGCCGCTGCCGGTGGCAAATACTTCCATCCGCAACATGCGTGCGTGGTGATCCAAGTGCACCAGGAAGAACGGAATGTCGTTTCCGCTCATGGTGTAGCTGGCGCCGCCCGGTTGATTGAGATAGCTGGCGCCGTTGAATCGCGCCAACCACGGGAAGCCATTGGCCGTCGGGGTCAATACCTGGCGAGCCTGGTAATCGCCGATGTAACCGGCAAAGGGCACACGCAAGGTGGCGCTGCCATCATCCGGCGTGAACACCAGATAGCCACCGTACTGTCCACCGACCGGAGCCGATGCCGGCGTGATCGTGGCCGTAACCGTCGCACTTGCACCAGCTGCCAGGCTCACGTTCGTTACGTCGAACGCCACGGACGCATTGGAGGTGCTGAAGCTCGGGGTAAACGTATTGCTACCCGTCGATAGCGCATTGGTCGCAGTGACGGTGTAGTTGACGGCCGACGAGCCGTTGTTCTCTAGCGTCACGGACTTCGATACCGGACCAGCCTGGCCTTCGCCCAACGACAGCTTGGCGGGGTCGATGCGGGTCGCGGTCACGATGGCATCATCGATGCGTACCATGCCGGCGCCTTGGCGGTGGACGTTATCGAGGAAGCCCAGGCCGGGATTGCCCCACCACGGCTTCGGCGAAGCGCTGTTTTGCAAGATGCCGCGGACGGCCTGCGAAGGCGTATGCGGCGCCGCCTGCAGCAACAGCGCGGCCGTGCCGGCGACGTGCGGCGAAGCCATCGAGGTGCCGCTCAGTGAGGCATAGCTGCCTTTCTCGATCGGGTAGGTCGAGTAGATATTTCCGCCCGGGGCGCCGATGTCCGGCTTCAGCGCCAGGTCGGGTGACAGGCCGTAGGAACTGAACGAAGAGATCAGTCCGCCAAGCGCGCTGACGAACGAAGCCCGCTGATCAGTCCAGGTCATGGTGACAGCGCCGACAGCCAGACGGCCGTTGATCAGCGCGCCTTCGGAGGCGGACACTGCAACGACGGGAATGGTAATGGCCGGGCTGCCCGCCACCGTCGGCGAGACGCGTCCGGCGGCATTGTTGTAAAGCACCACGCCAGAAGCGCCGGCATTCTGCGCATTGAATGCCTTCTGGTAGAAGCTGCAGGTGCCGCGACGGATCAATGCGACCTTGCCACTGAGGCTGCCTGCGGCCAGGGCGGTGCAGGCATCGGCGGCCGACGTCGTCGTGCCCGTGCGTGCCATCGGTTGGCTGCCGGAAGTCGGCGGCGCCGGTGCACCCGTTGCGGCGGAGTAACCGGCCTTGGCGTCGTCCGGTGTGACCGTGAAGTACGGCAACAGGTCATGCGAATTATCGAACGAAGCAACACCAATGACCTTGTCGCCCAGACCCGGGGCACCGGCGGCATACAGGCCGCTGGTGCCGCTGTTGCCAATCGAGGCAACCACGACCATGCCCTTGTTGACCATGCGCGTGGCGGCCATGGCAGTGGGGTATTGCGGCCACTGGAAGGAGGAACCAATGCTCATGTTGAGCACGTCCATGCCATCGGCCAGCGCGCGTTCCATCGCCGCGATCATGATGTCGGCCGAGGTCGAGCCGGTGCAGCCAAACACCCTGTAGGCGCCGAACTTCACGCCAGGCGCGACTCCCTTGACGACGCCATTGGCGCCGATGATGCCGGCCACGTGACTGCCGTGTCCGCCACAGTCATCGGGGTTCGCGTCGGGCGTCGGCGTATTGCCGCCGTTGAATGCATCGCCCACGAAGTCGTAGCCGGTGTAAACGCGCGCAGTCGGGAATGGCGTGCTGCCATTGCTGCCATTGCCGCCGAAATCCGGGTGGTCGATGTCGATGCCGGTGTCCATCACCGCCACCTTGACGCCGGTTCCGTCCAGACCCAGGACGTTCTGCGCGACGTCGGCGCCAGTCATCGCGAGCGCAGTGAACAGCTCGGGCGAAGCCTCGGTCGTGCGCGGCATTTCGATCGTGTCCACCATGTAGATCGCCTTGACGCCGGCGATGCGAGAAAGCTTGCTGACCTGACCCTTGTCGACGGCGATCGACAGACCATTGAACAGGGTGTCGTAGGCGAAGCGTTCATTGAAGTTCAGTCCCGCGGCGCGCGCGTCGTTGCGAAATGCCTGTTTCTCGGCACGGACGGTGGCAAGGCTACCGCCATCGGCAAGCGGCGCACCGCTCATCTCGACGAACCACAGCCGCGGCGTCTGGTCATCGTGCGACGGCTCCGCTGAAGGCGCTGGCGACTGCGGCTGCAATTCGACGACGGCACCGGAACTGGACTGGGCGACGGCGATGCTGCAAAGGCTTGCTAATGCCGCTGACGCGGCAATTGTCCGCACTTTCATGGAAACCCCCTGGGAAGGAACTGTGACGGGTCGCACAGCGCCCGGCTTTTTAGCACGGTTTCTGAACATGCACGTGCTGCATCGCACAATCCGGTTGGCTCCCGCTCCGACAGCGCTTGAATCGTCAAGGAGGAGCCGAATTTCCGCCGGTCGAAGGCTGGGCTGGAGGAGCTGCCGACCGATCACGAATGCGCTGGGAAAACGCCGGATCCACCGCATGGCGGCGAGCTCGCTCATTGACCCGGAAGCGACGTCGCGCCTCCTCGAACGAAAGCGGCGTATCGATCAGGCCGAGCTCCCAGGCCAGACGGTCCGAGTAGCCGGGCAGCAGCACGCCAGGGCGCAGGGGAATGCGGCCCGGCGCGATCGCGTTCACGTGTCGCACCAGATTGGTGGTGCAGGTATTGGTCAGCGTGTTGTAGAACTCCGGGCGGCGTGCCAGCCCTTCGGCGCGGGCAGCCATCTCCCTGAACATTTGCTGCATCTGCGCGCGGCTGGCGCGCATCGGGTAAAGATAGACATCGTCGCGACGGAAATTCGTGCGCAGCACGAGCAGGTCGCGCTCATCGCCGATGACATACATCAGCTCGTACTCGTCGAGCAGGCCGCGCAGTGCCGAGAAGGCCTCGCCCTTCTCCTTGCGGATCTCCACCGAGATCGACACAAAGCGGCCGTCGGCGAACCCAAAGCTGACGAAGGTGTGCGCCGCAGTGCCACCCCAGCCGTCGAACGGTTCGACCAGGAACCAGACGCTCTCAAGCTTGTCCAGGTCGTAGGTTGCGTCGTACCACGAAGGCGAATAGCGATCCACGGACTGATAGCGGAAATCGCGCACGTTGCGGATGGTGGCGAGCTCGCCGCGAATGTCCACGCGCGGCAGCACCGACTGATCGACCGCCCAATCGCGTTGATTCGAGGGCTTGCGCCAGGCGCAGGTCAGCGTCGGCGCCAGCACCAGCGCCGCCAACACGAGCCATCCAAGTCTTCGTCGCAGGCGCATGGGTCGAGCATAAGAGAAAAACCGCGCCTGGGCCTGGAATGTCGCCTTGGTCCTCAGCCTGTGAACGCACGCGGCACCAACAGCCGGATCGCCGAGGGCACGATCTCCAGCGACGCCGGAATCAGCCCGGCGTACTCGCCGTCCACTTGCACGTGAACCTGCTCACCCGGGCACGGCGTGACGGCGACCCGAGTCGCGCGTTGGCTGGTGATTCCCCGCATCCTTGACGACATGCCGGCGAGAACCGCGAGGAAGTACAGCGGGAAGCGAAGCGCGGAGCGCCCCTCGAACAGGACCACCTCGAACGAATCGGAGAACAGACTGGCGCCCTTGGCCAGGTCGACATCGCCGCCGTAGTTTCGGACGCGACTGACCAGAGCGAAGCTGCAGCGCCGTGTCGCGCCATCGATCTCCACGTCGAATTCCTCCAGGTCCGCGCCCAGCTGGCCGAACGCCCCGGCCCAATACGCGAGTTTGCCGATGCGGTCCTTGAGGCGAAGATTGAGCCCATGGACGATGCGCGCATCGAAGCCGATGCCCGCCATCATCAGGAACAGGCGCGAGGAACCGTCGGACAGACGGAGCCGCCCGGCCGCTATGTCGCGCGGCACGGCCGACGCCAGCGCGTCGGCGGCACGCACCGGGTCGTTGCCCAGGCCGAGTTCGTTGGCGAGCACGCAGGAGGTTCCCCCGGGAAGCACGCCGAGCGGTACGGCGGTACCCTCGAGCGCCTGCGCCACTTCATTGATCGTGCCATCGCCGCCGCACACGAAGAGGGTCCCGGCGCCGTCGTCGATTTCGCGAGCCGCAATGGACCCGGCCGTGTTGGGACCCTCGGTCATGACGACGCGGATCTCGCCGAACGCCGGCCGCAACGCCGTTTCGATACGGGCAATGATCCCGGGTCGGCGGAGCA
>JBAZBG010000246.1:0-4568 GCA_041671585.1 Arenimonas sp.
TTCGAGCATGGCTTCGGCGATCGCCTGCGCCTGCTTCTGGATCATCGGGTCGGCGCTGTGTTGGGCGGTGACAGTGAGCACCGAGAGGACGCCCGCCACCGCCACGCCAACGATGACGATGAACATCACCAGTTCGATCAGCGACAGGCCGGCTTGCCGGCGGCGGCTAGCGATGGACATAGCCGGTTTCCTGTTCGACGGTGATGGTGTCCGCTTCGCCGCTCACTTGCAGTGTCTGGCCGAGGCTGGCCTGACCGGTGGCATTGAACTGGAAGTTGCTCGGGCTGGCCGTATACGCCACGCCGGGGCGGGCGGTGATCTGGAACGGGCTGTCGCCCGTGGGCCCGGTCAAATTGGTGTCGCAGGTGGACGAGCCGGCCACCGACGCCAGCGTGAGGGTTACCGAGCTGGCGCTGAAGCTGACGCAGACGGTGCGTCGCTGGGCGATCGCGGCCTTGTGCGCGTAGCGCAGCGCGGCCAGCGTCTGGTCGTTGAAACCGCGGCTGTCAAACGTCTGGCTATCGAGGAGCCGCGGAACGGCGGCCACGGCGAGCACGCCAATGATGAGCATTACCACGACCAATTCGGCCAGGGTAAAGCCGGACATCTTCGTGTGTCTCATGCTTGGCATCTTCTGCTTTTGAAACAATTCGGAGCGCTGATGCGCTCCGAACTAATTTCTACCTCGCTCACGCCAAGCGTATCGAGCCGCGGAAAACGGGCCGACAACCACTGGCGGCGGGCAAGGCCTGCGGCGCGAGAGGACTCGCGCCTGGCCGGCCGACGTTACTGCCCGGCGCCAATACCAGTGAACGAGCCGGCGACGTCAGGATTGGGACCGGTCTGCGTGACCACGCAAGTGGCCGAAGTACCATTGCCTGCGATGGCGGCAGGAGTGGTGACGGTGTAACCGGCCGGAACGCCACCCGTCAGCAACAAAGAGACGTCAGCGCAGTCATCGACCGCCACGCATTTGTCGGCGGTAACCACGTGGCTCTTTGCCGCGCAGCCGGCGTAGTTGATCGCCATCGCCGAGGTCAGACTGCCTTCAACGCCATCCAGGGCAGCCGCGTTGGCTTCCGTGCTCAAGTCGATGAACTTCGGAATAGCCACCGCCGCCAGGATGCCGAGAATGACAATGACCACCACCAGTTCGATCAAGGTGAAACCTGATTGTACGTTGCGCATGAAAAGTCTCCGTCTTTGTTAGTGAAAGTTAGTACTGCTATACCGATGAAGCATCCATGCACACACAAATTGTTTCTAGCAGCCCGTGGTTGTCAACGTAATGACAGGCGCTACAGGCCCGGCAGTGGCTTCGGTGTAGGAAATTCGGCAGTTCGGGTTGGCCACCGTGCCGATGTCGATCAGGATCGGATTGCCGGTGGTGATGACCAATCCGTCGGTGGCGGGGGTCAGCTGCGCCGCGGAAACGATTCCGGTGTTGGTGGCGGCTGGATACTGATGGACCATGTCGACCAAGGTGCCGTCCATGTTGGTGGTACCGGCGGTGGTGGTGCACACCGACGGCGTAGTCAGCCCGGACAGGTCGACGATGCAATTGGCACGCGCCAGCGCCGCCGCCGCCTTGACCGATCCGAAGATCGCCTGGGCCTTGGCCACCCGCGCCTGCGTCTGCATATTGATGTAGCGCGGCAGCGCGATGGCCGCCAGGATCCCGATGATCGAGATGACGACCACCAGCTCAATCAACGTGAAGCCGCGATTATTCCTGCTCAACGGTCCTGCTCCTGTTCATTCTGCCCGCAAGCCGGCGCGGCCGAAAACGCCCGCGGCGCGGGTTGATTACAAATAGCACAACGCTTGGCCAGCACCTAACACATTAGTACAACCCAAGTCACAAATCAGCGTTTATCTTGCCTGCGTAACCCTGACCAACGCTAGCCCTTCTGTTTTCTGTGCGCTACTGCCCTCTATTGCCGGCGCCCGTTGGACGGCAGTGACCTTGAGCACCACTGCAGTTTCCTCCGCAGGCTCGTCGCCAAAGAATCTATTGCGGCGCAACAAGTAGACCAGCTCGCGACGGTCCGGATCGAAATGCCAAGTGTCGACCGGCAATCTGGCCCTTTGCGGATTATGAATTTCGCCGAGGTAGTTTGCAGGAGGCTTTTCCAGCCAGCGAATGGGGTTGTCTTGTACTAGGCCGCCTAGTTCATTCGTCCGGTCGGCCATCATCAGCTCAGCGACTCGCAGGCGCAGGCCGCTGCGCATGTTCATGATGGTCAGTTCCATGGCGGTCTTTTCCGCCATTGCCTGGTAGCGCAGCGCTCGGTCCAACAGCACCAGCCCCAACACGCTGACAACGAGGATGACGCAGACCAGCTCGAACAGGGAATAGCCGCGCTGCCCCCGCGACCTGCGTTCGACCCGCAGTCGATGCCCGGACGCGTCCCCGACGGCAGTGTTCATCTGTTCATGGCGACCTTGCCCAGGTCCCAGATCGGCAGGAAAACGCCAAGCGCCATGATCAGCACGATGACGCCCAGGCCGAGGATCAGGATCGGCTCGATCTGCGAAGAGAGTGTTTTCAGTTCGTAGTCGACCTCGCGCTCGTACATCTCCGCAATCTCGTCCATCAGCGTGTCCAGCTCGCCGGTCTCCTCGCCCACGGCAACCATCTGCAGCACGACCGGCGTGAACACACCGCTGATGGTGGCGGTACGCAAGATGCTCTCGCCGCGTTCGATACCGTCGCGCATCTGCGTGATGCGGCTGGCGATGTAGGCGTTGTCGACCGTTTGCGCCACGACATTCAAGGCTTGCAGGATAGGCACGCCACTTTTGCTGGCCAGGGCGAAGCTGCGGGCGAAGCGCGCCAGAGAGCCCTTCAGGACGATCTTGCCGACGATCGGGAAACGCAGCTTGGCTTTGTCCCACCGGTAGCGGCCGGCAGCGGTGGCGATGAAGGTCCGAAACGCCAGCACACCACCAACTACCAGCAACAACATGAATGGCCAGTAGTTGACCATGAACTGCGAGAACCCCAGCAGGATCTTCGTCATCAACGGCAGCTCGGCATTGAAGCCGGCATAGACTTTGGCGAAGGCCGGAATCACGAACAGGTTGATCACGGCAATGGCCATGCCCATGGTGATGATGACAAACAGCGGGTAACGCAACGCCGTGCGCACCCGCTCGTTCATCGATCTTTCGAATTCCAGGTGGTCGAACAAGCGCAGGAATACTTCCTCCAGCCGCCCGGTCATTTCTCCGACGCGCACCATGCTCAGGTAGAACGAAGAAAAAACATCCGGATGCAGGCGCATGGCCGCCGACAATTCGCGACCGGAGTCCAGCGATTCGCGCATCTGGCCGAGCACGCGGCCAAACGGCTGGCTGATGGCCGACTCCTGCAAGCCCGCCAGCGAACGCATGATCGGCACGCCGGCCTTGAGCAGGGTGTACAGCTGCCGACTGAACAGCTGCACGTCGATCGGCCGGATCTTCGTTTCGCTGAAACGCGACCACCAATTGCCCTCATCGCCCGCCGCCGGCTTCCGGGTCTCGGTGATTTCCAGCGGGGTGATGCCGGTGTTGAACAACTGGTCGGCCACCGCGCCGGTGCTGGGGCTTTCCAGCACGCCCTTGACCAGCTCGCCCTGCGCGTTGCGTGCCTTGTAGGCGAAGAAGGGCATGCTAGTCCTCGAATTGGTTACTGATGCGCATCGCCTCGGACACCGTGGTCTTGCCAGCCACGGCCAAGGACACGGCGTGCATGCGCAGGGTCTGCCCGCCCATCTGCGCGTGCGCGGCCTTCATGAAATAGCCCGGCTCGTGATGGTTGGCCGCATCGGCCAGCGTCTCGGTCATCTCCAGCATTTCGAAGATGCCGGTGCGGCCGCGGAAGCCGGTGCCGTTGCAGTGCGGACAGCCCTTGCCGTAATGGAAGCGGTGCGCATCGACGGTGTCGCCGAGCTCGGCCCGCAACCATTCATGCTCGGTGGGCGTCAGCGTGGCCGGCGTGGTGCAGCTCACGCAGATCACGCGCACCAGGCGCTGTGCCAGCACGACCTGGATGGAACTGGCGACCATGTAGCTGGGCACACCCATGTCCAGAAAGCGGGTCGGCGTGCTCGCCGCATCGTTGGTATGCAAGGTCGACAGCACCAGGTGGCCGGTCATCGCGGCGCGGATGCCGATCTGGGCAGTATCGGTATCGCGCATTTCGCCGACCAGAATCACATCCGGATCCTGGCGCAGCGCCGAACGCAATACCTTGGCGAAGGTCAGGTCGATCTTGTCGTTGACCTGCACCTGGTTGATGCCGGGCAACCGGTATTCGACCGGGTCTTCGACGGTGATCAGTTTTCTTTCGTGCGTATTCAACTCGGCCAGCGCGCCGTATAGCGTGGTGGTCTTGCCGCTGCCGGTCGGGCCGGTCACCAGCACCAGACCGTTCGGCCGATGCAGGATGGCGCGAAACCTGGCCAGCATCGCCGTCGGCATGCCGATCGAATCGAGCTTGAGCGTGGTGCCGCCGCGGTTCAACAAGCGCATCACCACCGATTCGCCCCATTGCGTGGGCATGGTCGAGATACGCACGTCGA
>JBAZBG010000247.1:0-4566 GCA_041671585.1 Arenimonas sp.
GCGGCAGGATAGCGCTGCTCGACGATTTCGGTGCGATCGGCATAGATCTCGAAGCGCTTCTGGATCGGCACGCCGGACTCATCGGTGCGGGTGAAGGCGATCGCCGAGTCATCCGGCGCCCACCAGTAACCGGTATGGCGATCCATTTCTTCATCGGCAACGAACTCGGCCACGCCGTTGGCGATGGCGTCCGACGCGTCGCGGGTCAGCTGTGACTGCTTGCCGCTGGCGAGGTCGATCACCCACAGATTGCGGGCGCGGATAAAGCTGACGAAGCCACCCTTGGGCGAGATCTTCGGATCGGTGACGAAACCTTCGCCCTGGGTCAGCTTGCGCACCGCCTCGTTGCCGGACTGGTCCAGGTCGTACAGATACAACTCGCCGCCCAGCGGAAACAACAGCGTGTGGCCGTCGGCGGACCACTGATAATCGACGATGCCCGACAGCGCCGAGGTGCGTTGCCGTTCGCGCCGCGCTTTTTCTTCGTCCGACAGCACTTCCACACCCGGCAGCACTACCTTGGAATCGACCAGCAGGCGCGTCTGGCCGCTGGCGACATCCACTTCCCACAGATCGAGCTGGAAGCGGTCGGCGTCCTTGCCTTTCAGGAAGGTCACGCGCTTGCCGTCGGGCGACAGTTCGGGATGCTGCAGGCTGGGCCCGGACAGGCTGACGGTGCCGGCCAGCGCTTCGAGCGTGAGCTTGTCGGCGGAGGCCGTGGGAGCAAGGGTCATGGCAGCGATCAACAGGAGGGATTTCATGCGAGGTAGCCGCCGTCGACCACCAGCGTGGCGCCGGTGACATAACTGCTGGCCGGGCTGGCGAGGAACAACACGGCCGGCGCGATTTCGTTCGGCTGCGCCACCCGCGCCAGGGGAATCATCTGCATCATCATGCCGAGGATCTTGGGATTGCCGGTGATGGCCGAGGCGAACTTGGTTTCGGTCAGACCCGGCAATACCGCATTGACCCGGATACCGTGCACGGCCAATTCCTTGGCGAAGCCTTCGGTCATGTTGACGATGCCGGCCTTGGTCATGGAGTAGATGCCCTGGCCCGGCGCCGCGCGGCGGGCGTTGACCGAGGCGATGTTGACGATGCTGCCGCCCTTGTCTCGCATGCGTTTGGCCGCCTGCACCGTCGACCAGAAATAGCCGCGCAGGTTCACCTCCACGGTTTTTTCGTAACTGGCCAGGTCCATGTCGAGCATCGGCCCGAAGTAGGGATTGGCGGCCGCGTTGTTGACCAGGATGTCGGGCGCCTTGCCCTGCGCTTCCAGCGTCGAAAACACCTGCTCGATCGCTGCCGGATCGCCGACGTGCATCGCCAGGGCCTGCGCCGAGCCACCCTGCGCGCGAATGCCCTCGACCACTTTTTCGCAGCCTTCCAACTTGCGGCTGGTGCAGATCACGTGGGCGCCGTGCGCGGCGAGCAGCTCGGCAATGCTCGCGCCGATGCCGCGCGAAGCACCGCTGACCAGGGCTGTCCGGCCGGACAGATCGAACAACGAGTCGGTCACAGAATGCGCTCCGTTTGCAGCTTTGACGCCGCCGCTTGCTATGCTCGAAAGCCTAGCACAGCGCCCGATGGAGACCGCGATGACGCAACAGCGACGAGTCCTGATCACCGGCGCCGGCAGCGGCCTAGGCCGGGCGCTCGCCCTGCGCTACGCGCAAACCGGGGCACGCGTGGCCTGTGTGGATCTGTCGGTGGAGCGCAGCGAGGCGACACGGGTCATGCTCGCGGGCAGCGGCCATCTCGCGCTGGCCGCCAACGTCGGCAGCGACCAGGACATGGAGCAGCTGCAGGCAAGCATCACTGGCGAATGGGGCGGTATCGACGTGCTGGTCAACAATGCCGGCATCGCTTCGGGCGGAGCGATGGTGGAAACGACGATGGCCGAATGGCGGCAGATTCTGGAGGTCAACCTGCTCAGCGTCGTGCGCGGCTGTCGGCTGTTCCTGCCGGGCATGCTTGCCGACGGTCGCGGCCAGGTGATCAGCACTGCCAGCTTCGCCGGCCTGGCCGGCGCCCCGGGCGTGATGACTTACGGCGTGGCCAAAGCCGGTGTCGTTGCGCTGTCGGAACAATTGCGCGCCGAAGTCTCCGGCAAGGGCATCCGCGTCAGCGTGATCTGCCCGAGTTTCTTCCGCACCAACCTGTGCGATACGGCGATTGGCAATCCGGCGATCAAGACCATCGCCCTGAGGCTGATGGACAACGCGCCGGATACCGTCGACTCGGTCGCCGACAGAGTATTCGCCGACGCCGAAGCCGGTCGCTTCCTGATCATTCCGACCCGGCGCGAGCCGCTGCGCTGGTGGCTGAAGCGTTGGTTTCCGAGCCTGTACTTCCGCGTGCTGTTGAAGACGTACCGCAGGATGGCAGGGGCGCCGGCATGAAGAAGTGGCTGATCTATGGCGCCAACGGTTACACCGGCCGATTGATCGCGGAAGAAGCCGCCCGCCGCGGCCTGAAGCCGGTACTCGCCGGGCGCAATGCCGGCGCCCTCGAGCCGATGGCGAAGAAATTGCGCCTGCCGGTGCGCGCCTTCGCGCTGGACAATGCCGCGGCCGTACGCGCCGGACTGAAGGGCATCGACCTGGTGTTGCACTGCGCCGGACCATTCTCGACCACTTGCGCACCGATGCTCGAAGCCTGCCTGGACGTCGGGGCGCACTACCTGGACATCACCGGCGAGATCGATGTCTTCGCCCATTGCCACGCCCAGCACGAACGCGCGAGGAAGCGCGGCATCGTCGTGCTGCCCGGCGCCGGCTTCGACGTGGTGCCCACCGATTGCCTGGCCGCGCAACTCAAGCGCGAACTGCCAGGCGCCACGTCGCTGGTGCTGGCCTTCGACGCCGCCGGCGGCCCCAGTCCGGGCACGGCCCGGACCGGCGTCGAGGGGCTGGGCAAGGGCGGCCGCGCGCGTATCGACGGCAAACTGGTGAAGGTGCCGCTGGCCTGGAAAACCCGCAGTTTCGATCGCGATGGCGAAGCGCGTTTCGCCATGACCATTCCCTGGGGCGACGTCTACACCGCCTACGTCTCGACCGGCATTGCCAATATCGAGGTGTACATGGGCGTGCCGCCGGACACGGCGCGCAAGCTGCGCCGCATCCGCTGGCTGGGTCCCGTGCTGGGCCTGGCGCCGGTGCAATCGTTCCTGAAGTCGAAAGTCGCCAGCAAGGTGCATGGCCCCTCGGACAAGGCGCGCGCGGCGAGCGATGCCGTGGTCTGGGGCGAGGCGCGCGACGCCGCCGGCAATGAGGTCCGGGCGCAACTGCGCACGCCCAACGGCTACGACCTGACGGTAACGGCGGCGCTGGGTATTGCCCAGCGTCTGCTTGCCGGAGAGTCTCCGCTGGGCGGTTACTACACGCCCTCGCTGCTGATGGGAGCAGACTATGTGTTGAGCCTGCCTGGCGTTTCGCGACGCTAGCGCCGCGCGCGGGAGAAATCGGATTTGCCACGACGGACGTGGCGCATTCAGGGAGCTCTGGTATGTTAAGGGCGGTGGCGCGCCCGCTTTGCGAGGACAGCAAGCACATGACCGAACGCGATGAGCTGCTGAGAAGCCTGGAACACGCCATGGAAAACGGCGAGTTCGAGATGTTCTTCCAGCCCGAGTACGACGCCAGGAACGGCCAGCCGATCGGCGTCGAAAGCCTGATCCGCTGGCGGCATCCGAAGCGCGGCCTGATCGCGCCGGCGGTATTCCTGGCCATCTGTGAAGACAGCGGCCTGATCCTGCCGCTCGGACGTTGGATCCTGGGCGAGGCCTGCAACTACCATTTCCGCCTGGCCGAAGCCGGTTGGGCCGACGTGGCCGTGGCGGTCAACATTTCCGCCAGCCAGTTCGCCGATACCGGCCTGGTCGATTACCTGCGCAAGCTGATCACGGAATTTTCCGTTCCTGCCGCCGCGCTGGAACTGGAATTGTCCGAAAGCACGATCATGGGCAATCCGGCGCGCGCGGTCGAGATCATGACGGCCGTGCACGGCCTGGGCGTAACCCTGACCATCGGCGATTTCGGCACCGGCTATTCCAGCATGTCGACCTTGCATCGCGTGCCCGTGGACAAGCTCAAGATCGATCGCAGCGTGGTACACGGCGTGCACCATGACGGCAACAATGGCGCCATTTGCCGGTCCATCATTTCGATGGCGCATGGCAAGGATCTGAAGGTCATCGCCGAGGGCGTGGAGCTCAGCGAGGAACATGAATGGCTGCGCAACAACCGCTGCGACGGCGTGCAGGGTTACTTGTTTGCGCGACCGGCGCCGTTTGAGGATATGCTCAAGGCGCTTGGCCCGCTGCCTGCCTGAGGCAGTGGCGGCGGGGCAAGGCAAGGCAGCCACGGGCCCACGGCCCGCCATCAGTGCAAGGAGCAGCGCATGCGCATCCCCGCCCTCATCATCGGTTTCCTGTTGCTGGTCGCCGGCGGCCTGATCGCACTGGGTGTCTTCAGCTTCAGCGAGCAGGAAACCGTCGCCAAGCTCGGGCCCATGGAACTCACCACCACCACGCAGAAGAAACCGGCGCCGATCCTGGGCTATGTG
>JBAZBG010000248.1:0-4560 GCA_041671585.1 Arenimonas sp.
CCCCTGAAGCCCCCTGTAGGAGCGGCTTCAGCCGCGATAGCTCTTATCGAGCCCAATCGCGGCTGAAGCCGCTCCCACAAGAGCTATCGCGGCTGAAGCCGCTCCCACACGGGGGCGGGCTTGAGTTGGGCTTGGGTTGGGCTAGACTCGGCCCATCAGGGGAAATTCGGAGTGGCTATGGACTTTCTGGTACACGCGCCCCCGCAAGCGTTGGCCGGCTGGAAAGTTTTGTTGGTCGATGACGAACCCGAAGTCCATGAAGTAAGCCGCCTGGTCCTCGGCAGTTTCCGCTTCGAAGATCGTCCGCTGCAGATTTTTTCGGCGATGACCGCGGGCGAGGCCAAGGATTTCCTCACCCAGCATGACGACATCGCGGTCGTCCTGCTGGACGTGGTGATGGAAAGCGACCAGGCCGGGTTGACGCTGGTCGAGTACATTCGCAACGTGCTGGGCAACCGCAATATCCGCATCGTGCTGCGCACCGGGCAACCCGGACAGGCGCCGGAGCACGAGGTGATCATCAAATACGACATCAACGACTACAAGGAAAAGACCGAGCTCACTGCGCAGAAGCTTTCCACGACGCTGTTCGCGTCCCTGCGTTCGTACCGCGACATCATGACCATCGAGGCCAACAAGCGCGGCCTGGAACGCGTCATCGCCGCCTCGGCGCATATTTTTTCGCACGAAAAGACGGCCGAGTTCGCCTCCGCCGTCCTGTCGCAGCTGGCCACCCTGATCGGCATGGATCGCGGCGCGCTGTACTGCAAGATCGACGAGAAGTCCGAAGCCAGCGGTGCGCACATCCTCATCACCGCGGCGACCGGCGATTATTCCAACTACGTGGCCAAGCTGGCCGACGAGACCCTGCCGCCGCACATCGTGGAGACGCTGCAAGCGGCGCAGGAGTCGAAGCGGCACCAGTTCCGCGCCGACCACTACGTGCTGCATTTCACCGACAGCCAGCAGACCGAAAGCCTGCTCTATGTCGGCGAAGCCTGGAACCTGAGCGAGCTCGATTACAAGCTGGTCGAGGTGTTCTGCACCAATGTGTCGATCGGCTTCGAAAACCTGCATCTCAATCAGGAGCTGTTCGACTCGCAGCTGGAAATGATCTTCCTGCTGGCCGGCGCCGCGGAATCGCGTTCGCAGGAAACCGCCGCGCATGTGAAGCGCGTCGGCTACCTGGCCGAATTCCTGGCCCGCGAGTACGGCCTGGACGACAGCACCTGCGACTTCATGCGTTACGCCTCGCCCTTGCACGACATCGGCAAGATCGGCATTCCCGATTCCATCCTCAACAAGCCCGGACCGCACTCGCTGGACGAAAGCGTGGTCATGCGCCGGCACGCCAATATCGGCCACCAGATGCTCAGCCAGTCCAAGCGCGGCATCCTGAAGCTGGCGGCGGAAATTGCCCTGTCGCACCACGAGAACTGGGACGGCAGCGGTTATCCGGCGGGGCTGGCCGGCGAGGCGATTCCGATCAGCGGACGCATCACCATGCTGGCCGATGTCGTCGATGCGCTGGGCAGTCACCGCTGCTACAAGGACGCCTGGCCATCGGAGAAGATCCGCGCGTACGTGATCGAGCAGAGTGGCGGGAAGTTCGATCCGCGGCTGGTGGAGATTCTGCTGGAGCGGTGGGCGGATGCGGAGGCGATTCGGGCGAATATTCCGGATTGAGGAAGGCTATCGCGGCTGAAGCCGCTCCTACAGTTTCCGG
Organism: Arenimonas sp.; assembly: GCA_041671585.1. Taxonomy (GTDB): domain Bacteria; phylum Pseudomonadota; class Gammaproteobacteria; order Xanthomonadales; family Xanthomonadaceae; genus Arenimonas. The sequence goes on from JBAZBG010000248.1 coordinate 1,727, forward strand.
GCGCCCCTGTGGGAGCGGCTTCAGCCGCGATAGCTCCACACCACCCCCGATAGCTCTACACCACCCCCGCCGCCCAACTCCCAATGAACCGCAACTCAAACCGCGTCCCCTCCCCCGGCGCGCTCTCGCAAGTTATCGCCCCGCCCAACACCTGCGTCGCCAGGTTCCAGACGATATGCAAGCCAAGCCCGGAACCACCTTCGCCGCGCTTGGTCGTGAAAAACGGATCGAAAACCTGCCGCCGAACTTCCTCACTCATGCCGCAACCATTATCGCGGTAGGTGATCGACACTTGATCGCCATCGCGCCGCGCGCTGATCGCGATGCTGCCCTCCAGCCGGTCGGCAAAGGCATGCAACAGTGAGTTCAAGACCAGGTTGACGACGATCTGGTACAGCGCCCCGGGATAGGTTTCCAGCACCAGGCCTTCGGGACAATCGATCTCCACTGTATGCCGCGTCCGCTTCAAGGACGGATGCAGCGAGCTCATGATTTCCTGCAGGTACACGGCCAGGTCGATGACCCGCTTTTGTTCGCTCGACTGGTCCACCGCCACCTGCTTGAAGCTCTTGACCAGTTTGTCGGCGCGCATCAGGTTGCGCAGTATCAGCTGCGCGCTTTCCATCGCGGTCTGGCGGAAACGGTTCAGGCTTTCCGCGGTCAGCCGGTTCTCTTCCAGCTCGGTGCCCAGGCGTTTCGTCTCCTGTTCCAGGTACGACGCCGCAGTCACGCCGATACCCAGCGGCGTGTTGATTTCATGCGCCACCCCGGCCACCAGGCCGCCCAGCGCCGCCAGTTTTTCCGCATGCACCAGTTGCTGCTGCGCCTGCCTGAGCTCGTCGATGGTCGAGCGCAGGTTCTGGTTGGTCAGGTTCAAGGCTTCGGTGCGCTGGCGGACCCGGTTTTCCAGGTCGCGGTTGAGCTCTTCGAGCGCGAGTTCGTGGTGCTTGAAAACGGTGACATCGCCCGTGGTGCCGAGCATGCGCAGCGCCCGTCCGGAACTATCGCGTTCGACCACGCGACCGCGCGTGCGCAGCCAGCACCACTCGCCGCTGTTGGTGCGGGCGCGATAGGAGACATCGAGGAACTCGGTGTGGCCTTTGAAGTGCTCGACGATGGCGCGGTCGAATTCGGCGCGGTCCTCGGGCAGGACTTCCGTGCGCAGGGTACTGGCCTTGCGCACCACCTCGTAGTTGGTCAATTCCAGGTGGCGCAATGGATTGGTGCGGGTGAAGACATCCCTGGCCATGTCCATTTCCCACAACTCGTCACCGGTGCTCCACAGCACCAGGTCCAGGCGTTGCGTGTTTTCATCCTCGGCCTGGCGGTGCTCGCGCCGGTTGCGCAGCGTGGTGCGCTCGCGCAGCAGAAAGCCCAGGCAGAAAGCCAGCAGGAGACTCAGCACCCAAACGAACGTGGAGGTCATCGGCTCGCCATCCCCTGGCGTGATCGGCCACGGATATTGCGGCATAATTGCAGGCTTGCCGCACTTTGTGGAGCTTTATCATGTCTTCAGTCGTTATCGTCGGTGCCAAGCGCACCGCTCTGGGTTCACTCCTCGGCCAATTCACCGGCGTTCCCGCCACCACGCTGGGCGCCACCGCAATCCGCGCAGCGCTCGAGCAGTCCGGTGTGGCTGCCGAGGCCGTGTCCGAGGTGATCATGGGTTGCGTGCTGCCAGCGGGCCTGGGACAGGCTCCGGCGCGCCAGGCGGCGATTGCGGCTGGCATCCCTACCTCCACCGGCGCGACCACCATCAACAAGGTCTGCGGCTCGGGCATGAAGGCGGTGATGCTGGGACACGACCTGATCCGCGCCGGCTCGGCCGAGATCGTGGTCGCCGGCGGCATGGAGTCGATGACCAATGCCCCGCACCTGCTCAACGGCTCGCGCACCGGCATCCGCTACGGCAGCGCCGAAATGCTCGATCACATGGCCTGGGACGGTTTGACCAACCCCTACGACAAGCAGCCGATGGGCAACTTCGGCGAGTTGTGCGCCGACAAGTACAACTTCACGCGCCAGGAACAAGATGCCTTCGCCGCCGAATCGGTGCGCCGCGCATTGGCCGCGCAGGCCGACGGCTCGTTCAAGGCGGAGATTGCGCCGGTCACGGTCAGCGGCCGCAAGGGCGATGTCATCGTCGACAGCGACGAACAACCGGGCCGCTGCGACATCAACAAGATTCCGACCTTGAAGCCGGCGTTCAAAAAAGACGGCACCATCACCGCTGCCAGCTCGTCGAGCATCAACGATGGCGCCGCGGCGCTGATCCTGATGAGCGCCGATGACGCCAAGGCGCGCGGCGCAACCGTGCTGGCGCGAATCGTCGCGCACAGCACGCATTCGCAGGCGCCGGAGTGGTTCACCACCGCGCCGGTGGCGGCAATTCGCAAGGTGCTCGACAAGGCCGGCTGGCAGGTCGGCGATGTCGATCTGTTCGAAGTCAACGAAGCCTTCGCTACCGTTGCCATGGCGCCGATTCGCGAACTGGGCATCGACCACGCCAAGCTCAATGTCCATGGCGGCGCGTGTGCGCTGGGTCACCCGATCGGCGCCAGCGGCGCTCGGCTGATCGTCACCCTGATCCACGCATTGCAGCGCAGTGGCGGCAAGCGCGGCGTTGCTTCGCTGTGCATCGGTGGCGGCGAAGCAACCGCCTGTGCCATCGAATTGCCGTAAAAACCCGCCTTTTTATCAGGGGGCTGCTGGACGGTCGCTAAACTGCTTGACTCTGTCTGAGTTTTTGTCATGATTCGGGCCACGTGCGCCTCAGGTGCACGTTTTTTTGCTATTAAATATTCGTTAACGTCTAGACGAGGAATTACCCATGT
>JBAZBG010000249.1:0-4545 GCA_041671585.1 Arenimonas sp.
TGCGGCCAGAACGGCAGGGGAATGGCGATTGGGTTGATATCGTGCAGTACGGTCATGAATCCGTGGGCCTCGGCGGTGCGCCGTCCGGCGCGCTCAGGCGGGCATTATCGCTCACAAGACCACGGGTTCATCCGGCAACTCGCGCGGATTGTCGTCGGCGGCAGGAAAATGCAGGGTCAACAGGGCGTTGATTCGACCCAGGCAATGCAATACCGCATCAACGGCAGGCTTGGCATGCATGTCGCGGGCGAACTCGGCGCATATATCTTGCCATTGCGCGGCATCGACGCGCGCAGCGATGCCGCGATCGGCGACCAGTTCGACGCGGCGTTCGGCTAGCTGCAGGTACAACAGGACCCCGCTATTGTCCTGGGTGTCCCAGACCCTAAGCAGCGAGAACACCTGTTCCGCCCGTTGCCGTGTCTGCAAACCGCCCAGCACGGCAAGGAACGAGTAGCGGGCTTCGATCGCCAGGCACAACTCGCCGGCATGCCGGCGCTCGCCCTCGGCTACGACATCGCGGATGTGCTGCATCGTCGGACGCGGGAACCAGCGCGACAGACGAAACCAGCCGGCGAACAGATTCAGTAGCAGGCGTTCGAACATCACCAGCCTCCCGAGGCGCCACCGCCTCCGAACGAACCACCGCCACCGGACCAGCCGCCGCCACCGCTACTGCCGCTGCTGCCCCAGCCGCCGCTGCCGGGGAAGCTGCCCCAGTGGCCCCCGCCGGAGCCGAAGCGCCCGCCCCTGGAGCCTGACACCAGGAAAGCCACCACGGCGGCGATCGCCGCCGCCAATCCGGCGCTGAACAGCAGCCACCCGAACAGCGCAGCGATACCTCCTGCGCCCACGCGCCGCAGCGTCGCCGGCTTTAAACCAGTGCCACCGGCAAACAATCCGATGAACAGGCCAAGGAAAACCGCGAACACCACCGGCGGCGGGCCGCCCTCCGACTCGGCAGCCATCGGCGGCGGTAACGGTTCGCCGTCGACCAGTTTGACCAGCACGGCGCTGGCGTCCCTGAGACCGCCGAAATAATCGTTCTCGCGAAAACGCGGCGCCAGGTATTCGCGAATCACCCGGCTGGATAGCGCATCGGTGACCACGCCTTCGAGTCCGTAGCCGACCTCGATGCGCGCCTTGCGATCGTCCTTGGCGACCAGCAACAAGAGGCCGTCGTCGACCTTGTCGCGGCCGAGCTTGTTCTTTTCCGCAACCGCCAGCGAATACTCTTCGATCGATTGATCGCCGGTGCTGGCCACGACCAGAACCGCGAGCTGGGCGCCCTTGCGTTGTTCCAGAGCCACCAGCGGCGCCTCCAGCTCGGCAATTTGCGCAGCCGTCAGCGTGCCGGTCAGATCAGTAACGTGTTGCCGCAGCACCACCGAGCCGGACGCCGCGGGCGCCGCCACGGTCACGGCCGGTGCGAGCAGCAGCGCGGCCGCCACTAGCCAGGCGCGAATCACGGTTGCTCAGTTCTCGGGCGGCGGTGGAGACGGCGCGGCAGGTGCGGGAAGCGACGGCGCGGCTGGTGCAGGAGGCGGCGCAACCGGGGCGAACTCCACGGTTGGCGGTCGGGAAATCGCGGCCTCGTTTTCGACCGTGAAATTCGGTTTGACCGCATAGCCGAACATCATCGCCGTCAGGTTGACCGGAAAGCCGCGAATAAGCGTGTTGTATTCGCGCACGCTGTCGATATAACGGTTACGCGCGACTGCGATCCGATTCTCGGTACCTTCCAACTGCGATTGCAGCTCCAGGAAATTCTGGTTGGACTTCAGGTCCGGGTAGTTTTCCGCGACCACGAGCAGTCGCGACAAGGCGCCGGACAATTCGCCCTGGGCTTTCTGGAATTCGGCCAGCTTGGCCGGATCGGCGGCCTGTTCGGCGCTGATGCTGACGCTGCCGACGCGCGCGCGCGCGTTGGTGACTTCGGTCAGCACCCGCTCTTCCTGGGCGGCGTAACCCTTGACGGTGTTGACCAGGTTGGGCACCAGGTCGGCGCGACGCTGGTACTGGTTCAATACTTCGGACCACTGCGCCTTGACCGCTTCGTCCATCTGCTGGATGCGGTTGTAGCCACAGCCGGCCAGCAAGGGCAGCAACAAAAACAAGGCCAACCAGCGAGTCGAACGCATGAGCCTGTCTCCTTGGCAGTAAGTCCTATTGGAGCACTACGGCGCGCGGCCTGCAACGACGCCTACTCGCGCAGGCGCCGCGCCCGTTGCTTGGCCAGGATGTTCAGCGACTCCACGCCCGCCGAGAATGCCATGGCGAAGTACAGCAGCTTGCGCTCGATGTGGATCTCGAATCCGTCGGCGACCAGTGCAACGCCGACCAGGATGATGAAGGCCAGCGCCAGCATCTTGATGGTCGGATGGCGGTCGATGAAATCGCCGATCAGGTTGGACGCGAAAATCATCACCGCCACGGCGATCATGATCGCGCCGACCATCACCCAGACATTGCTGACCATGCCGATTGCGGTGATCACCGAATCGAGCGAGAACACGATGTCGATCACCGCGATCTGGGCGATCACGTAGCCGAACACGGCCGACGGCCGGGTGTCGATGTCCTCGTCTTCGCCGCGGCCTTCGACCGCGTCGTGAATTTCCATGGTGCCCTTGACCAGCAGAAACAGGCCGCCACCGATCAGGACCAGGTCGCGCACAGAAAAATTCATCCCGGCCAGCGAAAACAGGTTCGCCTGCATCCGCGCCAGGAAGGCCAGCGACAGCAGCAACATGATCCGCGTCACGCAGGCCAGCATCAGGCCAAAGCGACGCGCCGCCGGGCGGCGCTCGGGTGGCAGCCGGCTGACCGCGATCGAAATGAACACCAGATTGTCCACGCCAAGCACGATTTCCAGCGAGGCCAGCGTGAACAACGCGATCCAGATTTCGCTGCTAAAGATCCATTCCATTCGGTATCTAGCCCATCAGCCGCGGGACGAGCAAGAATCCCCAGCAAATCAGTACGTTAATGTCGGTGAGAAAAACTGCGGCTGAACCCATGTCCTTGGCGCGGCCGGCGAGTTCGTGGTGTTCGGCGCCCCAACGGTCGACGACTGCCTCGACCGCGGAATTAAGCACTTCCACAATGAGCACCAGCATCATGGAGCCGATCAGGATGGCACGTTCGACACCGCCCTGACCAAGCACCACGGCCAGGGGCGCCAGGATCACGAACAGGTAGACCTCGAGACGGAACGAGGATTCGACGTCCCAGGTCGCGCGCAGGCCCTGCATCGACCAGCGGAATGCCTGCCAGGCCCGGAACGGGCTGCGCGGCGCGTGGCTACCCGTGCTGTCTGCCATCAGATGTGCGCAGGCTCGCCGGAAAACAGCTCCTTCGGCGCGGCCTCGGTCGGGACCTGCGGCGGCACATAGGACAAGTCGAGGTCCTTCGCGGCCTTGACGTCATCCAGGCGCCGCACCGGCGTGGTGTACGGCGCGGCTTTCATCCATGCCGGCTCGCTGCGCGATTTTTCCAGCAGTTCGGCCATCACCTCGACGAATTCGTCGAGCACGTCCTTGCTCTCGGTTTCGGTCGGTTCGATCAGCAGGCATTCGGGCACCAGCAACGGGAAGTAGTTGGTCGGCGCGTGGATGCCGTAGTCGAGCAGGGACTTGGAGAAATCCAGCGCGGTAATGCCGTTTTCCTTTTTCTGCCGCTGCACGGTGACGATGAACTCGTGCGACGCGCGCCGCTGCGGGTAAGCCAGGTCGAAGCCCTTTTCCTTCAGGCGCACAGCAAGATAATTGGCGTTGAGCGTGGCGTATTCACCGACGCGGGTCATGCCGGTGCGGCCCAGCATGCGCGCATACACATAGGCGCGGATCAGCACGCCGGCGTTGCCGCCGAATGCCGACAGCTGGCCGATGGTCTGCGGGCACTCGGCGTAGCCGGCCTGCTTGAAGACCGCGCCGTCCTTGATCACCAGCGGCACCGGCAGGAACGGCTTGAGACGCTCGCTGACGCCGACCGCGCCGGCGCCTGGACCGCCGCCGCCATGCGGGGTGGAGAAGGTCTTGTGCAGGTTCATGTGGATGGCGTCGAAACCCATGTCGCCCGGACGAACCTTGCCGAGGATCGCGTTGAGGTTGGCGCCGTCGTAATAGAGCAGGCCGCCGGCTTCGTGCACCAGCTTGGATATTTCGACTATGCGCCGTTCGAACACGCCGATCGTGCTCGGGTTGGTGAGCATGATGCCGGCGGTCTTCGGACCGAGCACCGCCTTCAGTGCTTCGACATCGATGTCGCCGTCGGAATTGGTCGGGATCTCGCGCACTGTGCAGCCGCACATCACCGCCGTGGCCGGATTGGTGCCGTGCGCGGCGTCGGGAACGATGATCTCGGTGCGTTGCAGGTCGCCGCGCGAACGGTGGTAGGCCATGATCATCGCCACGCCAGCGAACTCGCCTTGCGCGCCGGCCATCGGCGCCAGCGACACGCCGCCCTTCATGCCGGTGACATCGGCGAGGATTTCCTGCAGGTCGTGCATGCACGCCAGGTAGCCCTGGCTCAGCGAATCGGGGG
>JBAZBG010000250.1:0-4469 GCA_041671585.1 Arenimonas sp.
TTTGCGAATGCGCGTCTCGTGGCTGAATGGTTTCCCGTCTTCGAGCGCACGCGCCACCAACGCGGAAACTCCCGCCCGCTCCTCGGCATGCACGCGGCCCAGGAAGTCTTCGAACGAGGGCGCATGCACGGCGGGATCAACCCCGTAGATCCGGCACAACTCATCCGACCAGGTCAGCGTGTTGGTGCCCAGATCCCAGTTCCAGCTGCCCAGGTGAGCGAGCCGCTGCGCCTCTTCCAACCTGGATTCGCTCTGGCGCAGCGCCTCCACGACTTCCCGGTGGCTGGTGAAGTCGATCAGGGTGCCCTGGAGAACTTCTTCGCCGCCAGGTACCTCATGAATGAGATTGACTGTCTCCATGCCCCACAGCTCGCTGCCGTCCTTGCGCTTGAGGCGAATCACGGCATTGTTCACCGAGCCCCGTTCGACGATCTCGGTCACGTAGCGCTGGCGGTCCTCGGCGCTGAAGTACAGTTCAGCGGCGTTGATCGCCAGCACCTCTTCGCGCGTTGCGTAGCCAAGCATCGTGGCAAACGCCCGGTTGCACTCGAGGATCCGGCCGCCGGGCAGCGAACGGAAGACACCCACCAGGTTCTGTTCGAACAACAGGCGGAAGCGCGTCTCGGAAGCGACGATGGCGACTTCCGTCTGCTTGCGCTCGATCGCGGCCGCGACCTGGCCGGAGACGAATTCAAGCAGTGTCTTGTCCTGTTCGTCATAGCGGACGTCGCCGCCATAGCTCTGCACGACCAGCGCGCCGATCGTGCCGGATTGGGTCTTGAGCGGCACGCCCAGCCAGTCCAGCGAAGGCGCGCCAACGATGACCTCTTCCTTGTGAATGCCTTCGTTCGGCGTTTCGGGCGTGAACAGCAAGGCCTGGCCCAAGCGGATCACGCGCCCGGAAAGGGTTCCGTCATCGAGCTTGTGCGCGGTCGGCGGTTCGTCGAACTCGTCCACGTGATAAGGGAAGGTCAATTCGTCCTTCGCCTTGTCGTACAAGGCGACGAAAAAATTCCGGGCCGGAAGCAGCTCGCCGACGATCTCGTGGATCTTGCGAAACAGTTCCGACAAGGTCGCCTCGGATTGCGCCGCCTGCGAGATCCGGTACAGCGCGGCCTGGGTCTGCGCGTCGCGCTTGCGCTGGGTGATGTCCTGCGCAACATAGGAAAAGCGCGGCCGCCCGGTTGGGCCGACGCCGATGTAGGCAAGCGTCACCTCCCACCAGGCATCGCTGCCGGCGATGCCGCTGAGTTGTTCGAACGTCACCGGCCGGTGCGTTTGCAGCGCCTCCAGGTATTGCGCGAGCCAGACGCCCTTGCCGGGGCCGGCGAGTCCCAGTTCGCTGATCCGCTTGCCCTGCACCTGTTCGACCGTCATGCCCAGCGCCATGGCCGCGGCCGGATTGACCGTGACCAGGAGCATGTCCTGGTCCGGCGTCATCTCGCTGATACCCATCTGGAAGGGAGCGCGCTCGAAGAACAACCTCAGGGCGGCGCTCCCTGGTCGCGAGACATCGTCAGGAAGGCTATCGCCGCTCATCGGGCAATGCTCGGGGGGTGGGCGAGCTCATCTGCTTGGACACGACACGGCTCCAGCCTGGCCAGTTACCAATGTACTGCACAAATGGCCTGCAGCCGCGATGCGACTCAGGCCAATCGCTGAACCGACCATAGCAGGATGTCCGCCCGGTCCACATAGCCCAGACGTTCATACAGTGACTTGGCGCGCAGGTTTTCGTGGCTGACATGCAGGAACGGGAGGCGGCCGGACGCCAGGCTGGCGTTGCTCAGTTCGACCACCAGGCGTTGCGCGTAGCCGCGGCCGAGGTAGCGCGGATGCGTGCACACGGCGCTGATTTCCTGGTGCCCGTCGAAGCCCATTCGTTCGCCGGCCATCGCGGCCAGGACATCCCCGTCGTAGATGCCGAGGTAGCGGCCCATCTGCGGCGTGCGCGGCCGGAAATAGTGCGGATAGACCAGCGCGGTGAGCGCGAGCATGTCGGGCAGGTGCGGCGCCGACAGTTCGGTCAGTGCCGGGCCGAGCCTGGACTCCAGAGGCGCGTTGCAGACCATCTGCGCTATCGGCACCGGCGTCTGCACATTCCAGTTGGACCCCAGCCCCGGACAGGGCCCGACGACCAGCACCGACTCGTCTTTCGCGACCAGTTCGGCGAAATTCTCCCCCGTTTCCGGGCCGCCTGAAGCCACCGCGACAAACGGCGCGACGTCGGACGGATAGCGTGCTGCGCCGCCGCACACGCGCGCCAGGGATGCGTGCCGCGTGCGCAGGGAATGCCAGACGGGATTGTCGAGAGGGTGCATGATCGGCCCAGATTGCGATGGGCGCCGGGCGTTCGTCAATCGGAGCCGGCGGCTGCGCAAGAATCGGATAGTCCGCGCCGCCGTCGCAATCGATACTGGGCGCACCTCACGCGGAACGCGGCCCATGCTGACCTTGTTCGACTATCTGCCCTCGCAAAACGCCTGGAAAGTGCGCCTGCTGCTCAACCACCTCGGCATGCCCTATCGGTCGGTGCTGGTGAGCATTTTCGAAGGAGAGGGCCGCACGCTGGCGCAACGCGGCGTCAATCCGACCGGCAAGGTGCCGGCGATACGGCTCGACGACGGCCGTGTCCTGGCCGAATCCAACGCGATCCTCGCCTATCTCGCCGACGGCACCCGGTACCTGCCGAGCGAGCCGTTCGCGCGCGCAAAAGTGCATCAATGGCTGTCCTTCGAACAGGAACAGGTCGAGATGACGATCGGCTCGCTGCGCTACTGGACGCTGACCGGCAAGCTCGCCCAGCGCTCCGGGGAGACGGTTGCAGGCAAGCGCAGCGCCGCGTTGCGCACGCTCGGTATTCTGGAGGCGGAATTGACGACGCGTCCGTTCATTGCCGGTGACGCCTACACGATTGCCGACATGGCCATCTTCGCCTACGCCAGCCGCGCCGAGGAGGCCGGCTTGTCGCTGGCGGAGTTGCCGCAGTTTCGCGCCTGGATCGCCCGCGTGCAGGCGCAGCCCGGATTCCTGGCGACCATGCATCCCTATTCGATCGATCCGCATTCAATCAAGGAATTGGCGTGAAGCAAACCCGGCCAGGCATTGCACCGCCGGCAGCGAATGCAAGTCGTAGACATCCTCGCCGCGCAACGGTGCGTCGTTTACGGTTGCGGCGGAGCGCGCTTGGGCGAGTGACTCTTGACATCGCCGCGCCGGATTCGGACGAAGTCTTCCAGTTGCCGACGCAGCGCGTCGAAGGCGTCGCGCACGGCGACGTAGGGATCCTCGTGGCTGCGGTCCGGCTCGGCTGTGCTTCCGGCCTCGAACTCGCCGCCGGGCAGTGTGGCGCGCACGTGGACGAGATAGCGATTGCCCTGGCGGTGCCGACCTTCGCTGTTCCGCACCGTCACGTGGCAGGCAAGCAGGCGCGGCGCAAAATGTTCCAGGCGCTTGGCATGCTGCTCGATGTCGGATTGCAGTGCCTGTGACGACGGCAGCCCCTCAAAGGTGACGGAGACTTGCATGGCCATGATCCTCGGCTGTAGTGGCTCCAAGCTTAGGCGGCCGGTCTACGCGGGATATGACCCAGATCAATTTGCGGCACCCGCAATTGCCCGGGTCTCTGAGGAGCTTGAGATTTTGCTCCGTCAGCGAGCCACTTCAGATGCCCATGCTTCGCGTTGATTTTCCGCGTCAGCAACCACATCGGCGCTTCAACCCTTCGCGTCAATCCAGCGTATCTCCGGTTCCTGCGACGGCGGGCAATTGCTTCATTCAGTTCCATGGCGAAGCTCCCTCGCAGGTATCCGTTACTGATTAGCGCCCTCGCAGCGGAGCGTGTGTTGATCTTGCTCAAATCATTGGCCCGGAAACGATTACCGACCTGAGTTGCGCGGGTCCGGCACGCGTGTAAATTTGCCGATGCCGATCGTGCCGAGATCATCAGTGCGGCGGCGAACTGCTCTTTCTGGCCTTTACCCCGCTCAATTCCTACTTCGCCTTTGCGCCACCGAGGTTGCGGCCAAGGAAATCGAGCAGCTTGGCGTAGTACGCGCGCCGATTCGCTTCGGCGTAGAAGCCGTGGCCCTCGGTCTGCACGTAAAGGGTCTCGGGCGCATTGCCCGCCGCCTTCAGCGCTTTTTCCAGGCGCTTGCTGTGCTCGATCGGCGCCCGCCGGTCCTTGCCGCCGGCAGCCAGGAACACCGGTTGCGTGATCTTGTCCGCCAGCTTCACCGGCGAAACCGCGGCGAGCGTTTCCGGCGAGCCGAGCCATTCGTTGGCCCACGTCTTCAGGTAGGCCGCGCGACGCGCGTCGTCGCGGTACATCATCGCCAGGTCGTACACGCCGACGTAGCCAGCGCCGCAGCGGTACAGCGCCGGTTCGCGCGCCAGCCCCATCATCGCCGCGTAGGCGCCGTAGCTGGCGCCGTACAGGCAGATGCGTTTCGGATCGGCGATGCCCTGCG
>JBAZBG010000251.1:0-4463 GCA_041671585.1 Arenimonas sp.
AATGCGGCGCTCACCTACACCGGCGACCGCAGCTTCTGGGCCAGCCTGGGGCTCAATGCCGGCCGGCTCGACTCCACGCTGCAGCGCCAAATCAACTACACGCTGACGCTCGATGCCGGCCAGCCGAGCGAACGCCAGGTAACGATCACCAGCCGCGGAGAGAGTCGCAATTCGGCTTCGGTGCGCGGCGCGGATTTGAACCTGGGCTGGGACCACGGCGTGTCCGCATGGACGTTTCGCTATGGCGCCGACGTCTCGTGGCAGAAAACCAATGTCGACCGCATCGCCGAAGACAACGCAATCGGCCTGGACTTCCTGATCCTGAAGCAGGAAGTGAAAAGCCTGCAGGCCGGCCTGGCCTTCGAAGCGGCGCGGGCGATCTCAGTTCCCTATGGCGTCTGGCAGCCCTACGTGCGGCTGCGTTGGCGCCATGAGTTCGCCGATGATCCGCGGCGAGTGTTCGCCTTCTTCCGCGGCGGCCAGAATGTGTTTCGGATGAGTTTCGTCACCGGCGAACCGGATCGCAATTACGGCGAGATCGGGGTCGGCGTGGTGGGCGTGTTTCCGCACGGATGGCAAGCCTATGCGGGATGGCAGCGCACCGTCGGGAATTCCCTGCTGGTCGAAAACCGCTTCGACGTGGGCTGGCGGCGCGAGTTCTAGCCGCGCCTCAGGAAGTCATCCGGTCCCAGAAAGCCTTCACGCCATCCAGGAAGCCACTGGAGCGCGGCGAGTGTTTCGCGCCCTCCTCGCCCTGAAAGGTCGCTTCGAAATCCTTGAGCAGTTCACGCTGGTGCGCAGTCAGGTTGACCGGCGTCTCGACCACGACCCGGCACAGCAGATCGCCGTGCGAACGGCTGCGCACCGATTTGACGCCCTTGCCGCGCATGCGGAACAACTTGCCGGTCTGGGTTTCCACCGGAATCTTGATCAGCGCCTCGCCTTCGAGCGTCGGCACGACCACGTCGGCGCCGAGCGCGGCTTGCGAAAAGCGGATCGGCACCTCGCAGTACAGGTCGTCGCCGTCGCGCTGGAATATCTTGTGCTCGCGCACGTTGACCTCGACGTACAGGTCGCCGGATGGCGCACCGCTGGGACCGGCCTCGCCCTCGCCCTGTAGCCGGATACGATCGCCGTTGTCCACGCCGGACGGAATCTTGACCTGCAGCGTCTTTTCGCTCTGCACGCGTCCGTTGCCTCGGCAAACCTTGCACGGCTTCGCGATGGTCTGGCCGCGGCCGGCACAGGCCGGGCACGGTTGCTGCACGGAAAAAATGCCGCGTTGCATGCGCACCTGTCCGCGCCCGGCGCACGTCCGGCAGGTCTCGACCTTGCCATCTTCGGAGCCGGAGCCGCTGCACGGCTCGCACGCCACCAGGGTCGGAATGTCGATTTGCTTTTCGACGCCGAACACGGCTTCTTCCAGGTCCAGCTCCATCACGTAGCGCAGGTCGGCGCCGCGGCGTGGACCCTGCTGGCGACCGCCGCCAAAGATGTCACCGAAGATGTCGCCGAAGATGTCGTTGACATTGCCGAAACCGTGGGCGCCACCACCGCCGCCACCCATGCCGTGTTCGAACGCGGCATGACCGTGCTGGTCGTAGGCGCGGCGCTTGGACGGGTCGGTCAGCACCTCATAGGCTTCCTTGGCTTCCTTGAAGGACGCCTCGGATGCCTTGTCGCCTGCCTGGTTGCGATCGGGATGGTGCTTCATGGCCAGGCGGCGGTAGGCCTTCTTCAACTCTTCCTCGGTGGCCGTGCGGGCCACACCCAGGGTTTCGTAATAGTCGCGCTTGCTCATCAACTCATCCAGATCGTTGGAAACGAACCGCCCGCGATGCCCGACGATTCATGTCGTTGCACCGCGGGCAGTTGGTACAGCCATTTAACCAAGCCGCATTTTACTTCTGTTCGCCGTCCTTCACCTCGGTGAATTCGGCGTCGACGACGTCTTCGGCCTCGGCCTTGCCCGGGCCGGCGCCACCCACGTCGCCCTCCGGGCCACCCTGCCCGGCCGACGCCGCCGCATACAGCGACTGCGCCGCCTGTTGCAGGGCGTTGGTCTTGGCTTCGATCTGCGCCTTGTCATCGCCCTTCATGGCGGTTTCCAGGTCGGCCAGCGAGGTTTCGATCGCGCCCAGCTGCTCGCCCGGAACCTTGGAACCGTGTTCCTTGATCGCCGTGCGCGTGGCATGGATCAGGCCGTCGGCCGAATTGCGCGCGGTGACCAGCTCATGGAACTTCTTGTCCTCCTCGCGATTGGCTTCGGCGTCGCGGACCATCTGCATGATCTCTTCCTCGCTCAAGCCGGAACCGGCCTTGATCTCGATGCGCTGTTCCTTGCCGGTCTTCTTGTCCTTGGCGGTGACGTGCAGGATGCCGTTGGCGTCGATGTCGAACGCCACTTCCACCTGCGGCATGCCGCGCGGGGCTGCGTCGATGCCGGTCAGGTCGAACTTGGCCAGCGACTTGTTGTAACGGGCCTGTTCGCGCTCGCCCTGCAACACGTGCACGGTAACCGCGCTCTGGTTGTCTTCCGCGGTCGAGAAAGTCTGCGATGCCTTGGTCGGAATCGTGGTGTTCTTCTCGATGATCTTGGTGAACACGCCGCCCAGGGTCTCGATGCCCAGCGACAGCGGGGTCACGTCGAGCAGCAACACGTCCTTGACGGTGCCGGCCAACACGCCGCCCTGGATCGCAGCGCCAATGGCGACGGCTTCATCCGGGTTGACGTCCTGACGAGGTTCCTTGCCGAAGAACTCGCTGACCGCCGCCTTCACCTTGGGCATGCGGGTCTGGCCGCCGACCAGGATCACGTCGGTGATATCGCCAGCCTTGACGCCGGCATCCTTCATCGCGATGCGGCAAGGTTCGATGGTCTTCTTGATCAGGTCGTCGACCAGGGATTCGAGCTTGGCGCGGGTCAGCTTGATGCTCAGGTGCTTGGGACCGGACGCATCGGCCGTGACGTACGGCAGGTTTACATCGGTCTGCTGCGAGCTGGACAACTCGATCTTGGCGCGCTCGGCCGCATCCTTCAGGCGCTGCAACGCCAGCGGATCCTTGCGCAGGTCGATGCCCTGCTCTTTCTGGAATTCATCGACCAGGAAGTCGATGACGCGCTTGTCGAAATCTTCGCCGCCCAGGAAGGTATCGCCATTGGTGGCCATCACTTCGAACTGGGTCTCGCCGTCGATCGAGGCAATCTCGATGATCGACACGTCGAACGTACCGCCACCAAGGTCATAGACCGCAATCTTGCGATCGCCGCCTTTCTTGTCCATGCCATAGGCAAGCGCGGCCGCAGTCGGCTCGTTGATGATGCGCTTGACGTCGAGACCGGCGATGCGGCCGGCATCCTTGGTCGCCTGGCGCTGGCTGTCGTTGAAGTAGGCCGGCACGGTGATCACCGCTTCGGTGACCGCCTCGCCAAGATAGGCTTCGGCCGTCTTCTTCATCTTCTCGAGCACGCGCGCGGAAATTTCCTGCGGCGCCATCTTCTTGCTGTCGCTGGTCTGCACCCAGGCGTCGCCATTGTCGTGGGCGAGGATGCTGTAGGGAACCAGGTCCAGGTCCTTCTTCACTTCCGCATCGGTGAACTTGCGGCCGATAAGGCGCTTCACCGCGTAGAAGGTGTTCTTGGCATTGGTCACGCCCTGGCGCTTGGCCGAGGCGCCGACGATGACTTCGCCGTCCTTGGTGAAGGCGACGACCGACGGCGTCGTACGATCGCCCTCGGAATTC
The DNA here is from genome assembly GCA_041671585.1 of Arenimonas sp. Taxonomy (GTDB): domain Bacteria; phylum Pseudomonadota; class Gammaproteobacteria; order Xanthomonadales; family Xanthomonadaceae; genus Arenimonas. The sequence goes on from JBAZBG010000251.1 coordinate 3,745, forward strand.
TCGATGACCTTTGCCTTGCCGCCTTCCATCACCGCAACGCAGCTGTTGGTGGTGCCGAGGTCGATGCCGATGATCTTGCCCATTTCGATTTTCCTTTTTGCTGGCGGCCCAGCCCAGGCTGATCCGCGATTGAATGTCTGAAAACTATCTGGAGGTCTTCACGCCAAATTCAAGGCTGCGCCAACCTCAATCTTCGTGTTTGGCGACCACCACCAGGGCCGGTCGCAACAGACGTCCGTTGAGCAGGTAGCCCTTCTGGAATACCTGCAACACGCTGCCTGGCACTCGGCCATTGGGCTCGCCCTGGCTGATCGCCTGGTGCTGGTCGGGATTGAACATTTCGTCCAGCGGGTCGATGACGGTCAGGCCGTTATCGCCGGCTACCTTCAACAACTGCTTCATGGTCAGCTCCAGGCCGGCGCGCAAGGCGCTCGCATCCTGGCCGGCGGCATTCAAACCCGCATCAAGGCTGTCGAGCACCGGGAGCAGCTCGGACAGCAGGCGTTCATTGGCAAACTTGCGCGCCATATCGACATCGCGGGCCAGCCGCTTGCGCTGATTGTCGAGCTCCGCGCGTTCGCGCAGGGCTTCATCCTTGAGTCCGACGACCGTGGCGCGCAACTGGTCGACTTCCCCCAGCAGTGCCTCGATCTCGTTTACCGGAGCGGCATCGCCCCAGTCGTCCGTTCCCGGGACCGGATTTTCGTTTTGCATGCGAG
>JBAZBG010000252.1:0-4399 GCA_041671585.1 Arenimonas sp.
CATCCAGAAGCAAGCACCGGCAAACGTCCAACCATCCGCACCCTGATCGGATCGTCCGTTGCCACCCTCGGCGTGCTCTGCTCGGCCGTGGCCAGCCCGGGCGCCGCAGCACAGGGTGCATCGTCCGCCGCCGAATCGGTCGCCACCGGCCTTGGGGCGGAGTACGGCCGGGAGCAGATGCGTCGCCTGGCCGACAACAGCGATCGCGACAGCCTGATCGCGGCGGCATTGATCGGGCTGGCCAACGATGGCCAGTCGGCGCCGGCCGAAGGTCACGCGGATGTCGTCTACCGCCTGGTTGGCGACTATTCGAACGACCCCCTGGCGGTATTTACGGCCGCGCTGGTCTGCAACGTGCAACTGCAGCCATGCGCGCGCACCGATGACCAGCTGCAGCTGCTGCGCATCGCGCCAGACAATGCGATCCATCATGTGCTGCTGCCCAATGCCGGCAAGCCCAACGCCGAACAATTGCATCGGGCGGCGGCCGCAGGCACAGCCGATAGCCATTACAGCGCGTTGCTCGGCATCGTCCGCAAGGCATTGGCAAACCAAGCCGCGCCACAGGGCCAGACGCAGGGCGTTGACCCGACCGAACTGGCGCTGGCCCTGCGCCGGAACGAATTGGCGTCGGTTCCGTGGCCCGTGTTCGGCCCAATAGTGACCATCTGCAGCCCGGCGGCGGCGGCCCGCCGCGAAGGCGACGCCAGTGTGCGCGCCGATTGCGCCAATCTGGGCCTGGCCCTGTTCTCCGACCTGGGGCACAACATCGTCACCCGCACCTATGGCGGCACGCTGGTGCGCCGTTTTGCCAAGGGCACGCCAGCGGAAGTCGCAGCCAACGCATTTCGACGCCAGTATGTCTGGATCGACGAACTCCCGGGCCCGGCGACCTCGGCCGACAAGGAGCGCTTGTACGAGGAAACGGTGTCGCTGGGCGAATGGGAGGCGTTTCAACGCCATGCCGAACGCAGCTCTGGCGCACGCGCAGCGCCGGCCGATTGGGCGCCCAGGAATCCGCAAGCCTTGCTGCTGCCGGAAGAACGCAGCGCCGCGTCATCGCGAAAGTAGGCGCACGCAAATGCAGCGGCGTCGGCTGTCCGCCGCGCCGTTGTTTCAACCCGTGTTCTGCACGCCCGCCGCGATTCCATTGACGGTCGCCACCAATGCCTGGAACAGCGCGCCGTCCGGACGTCCCGCGCCGCGCCAGCGGGCGAGCAGATCGACCTGCAGCAGGCTGATCGGATCGACGTAGGGATTGCGCAGTCGGATCGATAGCTGCAGCCGCGGATCGCCGGTCAGCAGGTGCGGCGCGCCCTTGATCGCCAGCACCGCCTGGCAGGCACGCATGAACTCGGCGCGAATGCCCGGATAGAAGTGCTGGTGCAATTCACCGGACAAGGCGGAATAGCGCTCGAAGATATCCGGGTCGGATTTGGCCAGGACCATTTCGACATCGTCGATCAGCGCGTCGAAGAACGGCCAGTCGCGCGCCATCTCGGCCAAGGCGTCGACACCGTGGCGCGAAACTGCACGCTCCAGCGCCGTGCCCACGCCATACCATGTGGTCAGCCCGGCCCGGTTTTGCGACCAGGCGAACACCCATGGGATGGCGCGCAGGCGATCGATGCCCGGCGCGGATTCGCCTGGCGCCGCGCGCCGGCTTGGTCGCGATCCCAGCCACAGGCGTTCGATGACGTCGATCGGCGTCGACGCGCGGAAGTAGGCGGGAAACTCAGCGTCCTCGTAGACCAGGGCGCGATACGCGGCGCGCGCATCGTCGGCCAGTTCCGTCGCGATCGTCCGCCAGGCCGTTTCGCGCGGCTCCGGTGGACGCGGGCGCAGCGTGGCGCGCAAGACGGCGCCGGTCGCCTGCTCCAGATTGCGCAGGGCGATGGCGCGAATGCCGTACTTGCGATGAATCACTTCACCCTGCTCGGTCAGGCGCAGCACCCCGTCCACCGACCCGCGCGGCGCGGCAATGACGGCGCGCTCGGTCTTGCCGCCGCCTCGCGAGGCCGAGCCGCCGCGGCCATGAAAAAAGGTGACATGCACACCGGACTCGCGCGCCAGCGCAGCCAGGTCCACCTGCGCCTGCTGCAAAGCCCACCGCGAAGCAACGATACCCCCGTCCTTGGCGCTGTCGGAGTATCCCAGCATCACCATCTGACGATTGCCGCGCGCGTGCAGGTGGGCGCGGTAGACCGGATCTGCGAATAGCGAAGCCAGCGTGCGCGGCGCCGCCTCCAGATCGGCCACGGTTTCGAATAGTGGCGCCACGTCCAGCGGAACCCGGCCATGGGCATCGACGCAGCCGCCCGCGTGCGCCAACGCCACCACGGCCAGCGCGTCGGCCGCGCTGCGGCTCATGCTGATGATGTACGGACCGAACGCGCGATCGCCGTGACGCGGGCGCAGCTCAGCGATGGCGCGAAACACGGCGAGCGTCGCTTCCGCGGCAGGCGCCACCGCGTCCGCAACGGCAATCCCTTGCTGAATTCGGCTGCGCAAGCGCGCGATCCGTTCCTCTGCCGATCGCTGCGCCCAGTCCGGGTCGGCGAACAGGGCCGACAGCGCGGCATCGTGCACCGCCGAATCCTGGCGCAAGTCGAGCGTGGCCAGGTGGAAACCAAACGCTTCCACGCGACGCCGCAAACGGCGCAGGGCAAATCCGCCGGCATGTTCGCCGCGATGGCCGTGCAGGCTGGCTCCGATCAAGTCCAGATCGGCGAGCAATTCTCCAGCGTCGGCATAAGCTCCTGGCTCGTCGTGCGCATTGAACTGCAGACGGGCTGACATCAGCGACAACAAGCGGCGATATGGCATGTCGGCGTAGCGGGTCTTCAAGCGCGACGCCGCGGTCGGGAAACGTGTTGCGTATTCGTCGATGCGCTGCGTCACGGCCGGGTCCACGCCGACGCGCGAAAACGACTGGGTGAGCACCGCCGACAACCGGCTCAGGTCGCGGCGGTACGCCGCCAGCACCAGCGCGCGCTGCGCGACCAGCGCAGCCGCAATAGTTGCCGCGCCGACATTCGGATTACCGTCCATGTCGCCGCCGACCCATGAGCCGAAACGCAGCATGGGAGGCAGCGCCGGCGCCGGGCCGAGGCTTTCGGCCAGCGCGTCCTCGAATACTTCAAAAAACACCGGCAGCACGCGGTACAACACGTCGGCGAGATAGAAACCCACATGCTCCAGCTCATCGGCAACGCTCGGCCGCGCCGGCGGCGCTTCCGCAGTCTGCCAGCCGGCGGTGAGCGCCATGCGCATGCGCTCGCGATCGGCGCGACGTTCCGCCGGTGTACGGCAGCGATCGATATCGGCAACCAGGCAACTGACGATCTCCTGTTCCTTCTCCAGCAGTGCCCGACGCACGGCCTCGGTCGGATGCGCGGTGAATACCGGTTCGATCGACAGCCGCGGCAGCAGCGCGGCAACTTCCTCTGCGGTGACGCCGTCGGCGCGCAACTGCTGCAACACAGCGCGCAGTCCGCCCGGCTGCGGCCCTTGATCGCCGCGCTCGTAATCACGACGGCGGCGAATGCGGTGCACGCGTTCGGCCAGGTTGATCGCCTGGAAATACGTGGAGAACGCGCGCACCAGATTGCCGGCGTGTTCCTGGGTGGCGCCGACCAGGAAGGCGGCCAGCTCCTCGACGGCTTCTCCGGCTTCCCGGCGCCGGATCGCCGCGCGGCGGATGCACTCGACCTCGACCAGGAAATCCGGCCCCAGCTGTTCGGCAAGGATCTCGCCGACCAGGGCGCCGAGCTGCTTGACGTCCTCGCGCAACAGGCGATCGGTGGGCGCGAATTCCACGTCGCGCAGCGGTTCCTCGGCGGTTTCGACGGTCGTGTCGCTCATGGCTGCAGATTACACGCCGCAGCGGCCCGCTTGCGCCGCCGACGCGATGGCAAGCGCGGGCGCAGCCGCTACCTCAGGCGCCCTCGCAGCGCTTCCAATCCCGCGGCGACACGCCGCAGCGCGCCTTGAACGCACGCGACAGCGCCGCTTCGCTGCCGTAGCCCACTTCATCGACGATCCACTTCAGCGGGCGGCCCTTGCGCAGCAAGTCCTGGGCGATACTCACCCGCCACTGCCCCAAATAGTCGCCGGGTGTGAGACCCACGGTTTTCCGGAAGGTGCTGGCGAAGGCGCTGCGCGATAGACCGGCTTCGCCGGCCAGGGTTTCCAGCGACCACGTGTGCGCCGGCCGCTCGTGCATCGCCACCAGCGAGCGTGCCAGCTGCGGATGCGCCAGCCCGGCCAGCAGGCCAACATCCACCTTTCCTGCCTGCAGCAACTTGCGCAGGATCTGGATCAGCACGACTTCGAACAGGCGATTCACCACCGAGCGCCGTCCGCATTGGTGGCCGAAGGCTTCATCGAACAAAACCTC
>JBAZBG010000253.1:0-4399 GCA_041671585.1 Arenimonas sp.
TGGGCAAGCTGCCGATCGTTGCCGAAGACCTTGGCCTGATCACGCCGGATGTGATCGAGCTGCGCGACGGCTGCGGTTTCCCCGGCATGCGTATCCTGCAATTCGCCTTCGGCGGCGACGGCGGACACGAATTCCTGCCGCACAATTACTCGCGGGAAACCGTCGTCTATACCGGCACGCACGACAACGAAACGGTGCGCGGCTGGTGGGCCAACGCGCCCGAGCGCGAGCGTCGTTTCGCCGCCGTGTATCTGGAGGCCGGCGAGCAGGACATCCACTGGCGCATGATCCACGCCGCCTGCAACTCGGTGGCGAACATGGCGGTGTTCCCGATGCAGGATGTGCTTGGCCTGGATGGCCGCCACCGCATGAACTTGCCGGGCACCACCGAAGGCAACTGGGCGTGGCGTTTCGACTGGGCGATGGTGCCGGCCGACTGCGCACGCCGCCTGGGTGCAATCACGGCCGCCAGCGGCCGCGCGCCCATCTCGCTGCTCAGCTAGATCGGACTACGTGTCGGCGCAAGGACAGCAGCGATGAACGAGTTCGGTTGGGCAATCGTCGGGCCGGGAAGAATCGCGCATCGCTTTGCCGATGCCGTGCGGCAGATTCCCGGCGCTCGCCTGGTCGCCGTGCATGGCCGCGATACGGTTCGCGCCCAGGCGTTCGCCGGTCGCTGGTCCGATGGCAACGTGGCAGCCGTTGTCGTCGCCCCCGACTTGGACGCAGTCTTGCGCGATGCCCGCGTGCAGGCGATATACATCGCCACCCCGCACGCCTTCCACGCTGACACGGTCCGTCGCTGTCTGCTCGCCGGCAAACCGGTGTTATGCGAGAAATCGTTGACGCCGAACGCAGTCCTGACCAGCGAGCTGATTTCGCTGGCGCAAACGCACGGCGTGTTCCTGATGGAAGCGCTGTGGACGCGTTTCCTGCCGGTGTACGCCGTCGTCGGCGAATGGCTGTCCGCACAGACGATCGGCGCCATTCGCGGGCTGCAGTCGAGTTTCTGCTTCAACATCCCCTTCGATCCGAGTGCGCGCCATTTCGATCCCGCGCAGGCCGGTGGCAGCTTGCTGGATATCGGCATCTACAACCTCTCCGTCACGCAGTGGGCCTTTCGGGCCAGCCTGGGACACTGTCCGAATCTGGACGGCCTTGACGTCACCGGCGTCGTCGGTCCGACCGGCGTCGACCATCGCGTCGCGGCAACGCTGCGCTTCGCGGGCGGCGTGGTGTCGCAGTTCCAGTGCGGCTTCGACGGCCGCGCCGACAATGCCTTTCGCATTCTCGGCGAGCATGGCGTGATCGAGCTGTCGGCCAATTTCTGGGAGGCTACGACCGCCACATTGCGCAGACACGATGAGTCGCCGGAAGTGGCGCATCGCCCATTCCGCATCAATGGCTTCGAAGGCGAGATCGAGGAGGCGATGCGCTGCATCGGCCGCGGCGAAATCGAAAGTCCGGCGCTGCCGCATGCCGATACCCTGGCGACCGTGCGCTGGATGGACCACATGCGCCGCGAGCTCGGCGTGAGTTATCCGTTTGAGTAGGCAAGCGCTGGCCCGGCCAAGACTGGTGGCGGTTGCCTGGCCGCTGATGGCCGAACTCGTTCTCGGTTTCGGCGTCGGCCTGCTCGGCCTGTGGCTGGCATCGCGCGAATCGGACACGGCCTCGGCGGCGTTCGCCTTGTCGAACCAGGTGCTCGGCGCCTTCTTCCTGCTGTTTCGCATCATCAGCATGGGCGTCAGCGTGGTCATCACGCAAAATCTCGGCGCGGCCAATGTCGCCGGCGCAAACAACATCGCGCGCGCGTCGCTCGGGGCCAGCACCTGGCTTGGGATCGGCACGGCCGTGATCGTGTTTCTCGGCGCCGGCCCCTTGCTCGGCCTGCTCAATGCGCCAGCGCCGGTGCAAGCCCTGGGCCTGCCGTATTTGCAGATGCTCGCGCTGGCGCTGTTGCTGGACGCCTACAACGCCAGCATGTCGTCGGTGATGCGCGCGCACCTGCGCACCCGGGATGCGATGTTCAACATCCTGGCCATGCACGCGTTGCACCTGCTGCTCTGTTTGCCGCTGATGCGCGGCTGGGGTCCGATTCCCGCGCTCGGCCTGCCGGGCTTCGCGCTGGCGATGGCGATCAGCCGTGCCTTCGGCCTGGCCGTGCACCTGCTGCTATGGCGCTGGCGACTGCGGCTGATTCCCACGGCGCGCGACTGGTGGCGGCTGCAGACCGGACATCTCGGGCCGGTCCTGCACATCGGGCTGCCCGGCGCCGCCGAGAACATCGCCTATCGCCTGGCCATGCTGGTGTCGTTGACGGTGGTGGCCGGCATGGGCACCGCGCAATTGGCGACGCATACCTATGCCTCGCAGGTGATGAACATCATCGTGCTGTTCAGTGTTTCGATCGGTTTTGCCGGGGAAATCCTGGTCGGCCACCTGATTGGCGCCGGCCAGTTGCACCGGGCCAACCGCATGGTGCGCAAGAGCCTGATGTGGGGCCTCGGCGTTTCCCTGCTGATCGCCGTCGGCGCCGCGGCCACCGCGCCGTGGACCCTGCAACTATTCACACAGGATCCCGACATCATCGCCACCGCAACGACGCTGCTGTGGCTGACCGTGCTGCTTGAGCCCGGCCGCACCTGCAATATCGTCATCATCAATGCGCTACGCGCCACCGGAGACGCGCGCTTTCCCGTGGCCGTCGGCGCCGTCTCCATGCTGGTGGTGATGGCCGGCGGTTCCTGGCTGTTCGGTGTTTATTTCAAACTCGGCCTGGTCGGCGTCTGGATTGCCTATGCCGCCGACGAATGGCTGCGCGGCCTGATCATGGCGGCGCGCTGGTACGGTCATGGCTGGGTGCCCTCAGCTACGGCCACGCGCCGGCGTGTATTGCGTCAGCGAACTCCGGTCGCGGACACACCGGCATTGGACGACGCCGAGCTGTCGCTGCCACGATGAGCTTGAACATGGCTACCGTGACTGGCAACGCTGTACTGGAATCTTCGCGAGGCGAAAACGCATGAGCATCCACCGTTGTCTGCTGCTGATCGTTCTGTTGTTAGCCGCCGGCATTGCCAGCGCCGAGCCTCGACCCACGACGGCCACGGCAGGCGTCCAGGTGCTGACGTCGCCGCTAACGATGTCCGGGCTGAATCGCCAGCGCACCATTCGGGTCTACCTGCCACCGAGCTACGGTCACGGCAGACGCAACTATCCGGTCTTGTACATGCACGACGGACAAAACCTGTTCGACGACGCGACCTCCTACCTCGGCGAATGGGGCGTCGACGAAAGCCTGGACGCGCTGGCAAAGTCCGACGGCATCGAAGTGATCGTGGTCGGGATCGACAATGGCCTGGACAAGCGCATGAATGAACTCAGTCCGTGGCCGAACGCTCGCTTCGGCGCGGCCGAGGGCCAGCAATACATGGAGTTCGTGGTCGGCACGGTAAAGCCCTTCATCGATCGCAACTTCCGCACCCGGCGCGGTCGCAAGCACACCGGCATCATGGGCAGCTCGATGGGCGGCCTGATTTCGCACTACGCGATCCATCGCTACCCGGCCGTCTTTGGCAAGGCCGGAATATTTTCTCCTTCGTACTGGTACGCGGGCGACGTCTTCGAATTCAGCGCGGCCCGGCGTCTGCGCCGCGGAACCCGGCTGTACCTGGTCGCGGGCGGCAAGGAGGGCGACGAACCGCTGGTTACCGTCAATGACGTGAACCGGATGAGCGCGCAGTTGCGTGCCAGCAACCGAGAGAATCTGCAGCTGTTCACCGCCATCCGTCCCGACGCCGAGCACAACGAAAAATTCTGGCGGGAAGAATTTCCCAAGGCGATGATCTACCTGTTCGGCGAACACTGACGGAGAGCACCATGCACGCCGAGACCTCCCGAGCTGCAAGCCGCGCCCTGCGATGACCACCACCACCGCCCTGTTCAATCCAAACCCTCGAATTGAGCGGGTAGCTTTCGCCGACGGGTTGTCCTGCCTGGTCGTCGATGACGCACTCGAACATCCGGAGCGGCTTCGGCAATACGCGATTGCCCATCGCGAGGAATTTCGCCACGCGCCCTTCAACGCTTATCCCGGCATCGAACTGCCGATGCCGGCCGACGTCACCGCGCAGCTCGACGAGTTCTTCAGGCGTCACATCCGTTCCCTGCTGGATGGCCGCCGGACCTTGAAGATGAATTGCCGGATGGCGATGGTGACCGTGCCGGAAACCGAACTCGAGGCCAGGCAGTGCATTTGTCACCGCGACAGCGCCTGGATCGACCCCGGGCAGTCGATCGCGGCCTCGGTGCTCTACCTGTTCGACGACCCTGACCTTGGCGGCACCAGCTTCTTTGCGCCGAAGAAATCCGCACGCGAGATCGATCTGCTGATCCA
>JBAZBG010000254.1:0-4386 GCA_041671585.1 Arenimonas sp.
GCGGGTGGTGCCGGCGGCACCATGAACGGCAGCGGTCGCGACTTCGGCACCGTTACCGTCACCGCAGCGGACTTGCGATCGCGAAGTACATCGAACTGCACCTGGCTGCCCGATGATTTTTCGCGCAACACGCGCATCACGTCGCGCGGTGAATCGACGTCCTTGCCCGCCACGCGCCGAATCACGTCGCCCGACTGCAGGCCCTTGAGTTCGGGGCCGCTGCCGAGCACCAGCACGCCTTCGTCGGTGCCGAAGTACCGGCCCAGCGAGGAGTCCAGCGAAGCCAGGTTCAGGCCTTGCCAGCGGAACGCCTGGTACAGCGCAGGCAAACCGCAATCGGCCTTGCCGGGCGGACAGTCGTGCATGGGACCCATGCGCTCGATGTCCAATTCCACATCCGGCGGCAGCATGATCAGCTGCCGGTGATGCTCGACATCGCCGGAATGACGCAGGGCGCGCGGCGCCATCGACGCCGTCGTGTCGCGATTGAATGCCATCACCCGGCGGATCGCATCGGCCTTGACGCGGGCATCGTGCGTCTTGCCCTGTCTGGCGAAGCGCAATTTCACCACTTGGTCCTGCTTGAGGTCGCCAAGCAATACACGGGCATTTTCCAGGGCCTTGGCGCCATTGCCGCCGATGGCCTTGCCGTCGACGACAAGCAGAACGTCGCCGCTGCGAAGACCGGCCTTCATTGCCGGGCTGTCCGGAGTTACTGCAGCGATGCGCACGCCGCTTGCGGCCGGATTGGGCGCCATGACGATGCCCAGGCCCGGACCGGAGCGAAATTCATGCCGGCCGCCCGGCAGTCGGTCGAACTGCATGGAGCGCTCCGCCTCGGGCCCGGTTCCATGCCCGCCGCGACGGACGATGACGCGCACGTCCGCTTCTTCGCCGAGTTGCCTGGACAGCACTTCGATGCGTTCGACCAGGCGATCGATCTCCGCCTGCGTGGCGCGTTCTTGCGTGGTCGCCACCGGCGCCTTCGCCGGCTCCCTGGCTTGCGCCGCGCCGAGAGTCAGCGCGGCGGCGATGGCAACGGGAAGAAATCGGATATTCATGGAGTCTCCTAATGCAAGAGTTGGAATGGCGTCAGTAAGCCGCGACCAGAGCGACATCCAGGCTCCGGCCTTCGGCGGCGAGGTAATGGCGAGAGGTTTCGACGGCGGCGACATCGCGCAGCAACTGCACCCGGCGCTGCCAGAGCGCAAGTTGTTGCTCCGGGTCGCCAGCGGCAGCGAGTTCGGCATCCAGGGCATGCAGACGGTCTTCGAATTCCAGGCTCAGCGCAGCGGTCGTGGCGCTGCTTGCACCGCCGTCGCTGGTGGCGGCGAGCAGCCGTTCAAGGCGCGCCGATTCGGACATCAGCGCGGCCAGTTCGACGCGTCCGGTTGCGGCGACCCCGCTGCTGGAGAGCACGTGGTCCGAGGTCGAGGTCGGCAACCCGTGCGGCAGCAACAGCAAGGCGAGCACGCTCGCGGCGATGGCGTAGGGCCAGCGCGCGCGCCGCCGTGCCGGGCGCAGCCGTTCGGCCAGCATCGGCCACGCACTGCGCTCGGGAATTTCGAGCGGCAAGCCGGCCAGCGCGGCGCCGAGCGGAATGCCGGGCTCGGGGAAGCGTTCGTCAACCATGGGTCATTGCCTCCGTGTCCAGGTGCAACAGGCCGCGCAATCTGCGCGTGCCGCGGGCGAGCTGGGATTTCGAAAACGACACCGACTTGCCCATGGCCGCGGCGATTTCTTCGTGCGTGTAACCTTCTGCGTGATACAGCCAGATCACGCTGCGGGTGGCGCCGGGCAGCCGCCCGAGCGCCTGGCCGAGAATCGCGGCATCGGCGGCGCGCGGCGGCAGCAGAAGGTCAGGCGCGGCAAAGTCGGCTTCGTCGAATTCAGCTTCGGCCAGGAAGCGCCCGCGCCGGCGCAATTGCATGAGCGACTCGTTGACGGCGATCTGGCGCAGCCAGCCCCAGAACGGCGAGTCGCCGCGGAATTCGGAAAGCCTGTCGAATAGCTTGAGCATGGTGTCCTGCAAGATGTCCTGGGCTTCCTCGCGCTGGCCGGTGAGCCGCAGGGCCAGGGTGTACACCGGGCGCTCGAACCAGCGGTACAACTGCTCGTACGCCGCCGCCTCGCCGCGGCGGGCGCGACCCAGCAGAGCGTTGGGCACATCGATCGCGAAGGACGAGGGTGGGCTCACATTGACCATGGATGCACCGGGGCGGGAAAGGGTCGCAAGCATCCGCGCGCAGGACGGGCGCTTTCCTTATACTCCCTGCAACTCGCACGGGGAGCACGACGATGGGTGGCCTGACTGTACTGACTTATGTCCTGGTGATCGCCGGTGTGATCGTGCTGGTCAAGACCGTGCGCATGGTGCCGCAGGGCTTCGAATGGACGGTGGAGCGCTTCGGCAAGTACACCCACACGATGAGCCCCGGCCTGCACTTCCTGGTGCCGGTAGCGCAGACAGTCGGGCGCAAGGTCAACATGATGGAACAGGTGCTGGAAGTGCCCAGCCAGGACGTGATCACCAAGGACAATGCGGTGGTCAAGGTCGACGGCGTGATCTTCTTCCAGGTACTGGACGCCGCCAAGGCCGCCTATGAGGTTTCCAATCTCGAACAGGCGACCATCGCCCTGGTGATGACCAATATCCGAACCTCGATCGGTTCGCTCGATCTCGACGAATCCCTGTCCAAGCGCGATGAGATCAACACCCGCCTGCTGAGCGTGGTCGACCACGCCACCGGCCCGTGGGGCATCAAGGTCAATCGCATCGAACTCAAGGACATCCAACCGCCACGCGACCTGGTCGATTCGATGGCGCGGCAGATGAAGGCCGAACGCGAAAAGCGTGCTCAGATCCTGGAGGCAGAGGGTTCGCGAGCATCGGAGATCCTGCGCGCCGAGGGCGAGAAGCAGGCGGCCGTGCTGCAGGCCGAAGGCAAGCGCGAAGCGGCGTTCCGCGAAGCTGAAGCGCGCGAGCGCCTGGCCGAGGCCGAGGCCAAGGCGACGCAAATGGTGTCGGAAGCGATCTCCGGCGGCAACGTGCAGGCGATCAATTACTTCGTGGCGCAAAAGTACATCGAAGCGCTGAAGGAATTCGCGCACTCGCCGAACCAGAAGCTGTTCATGCTGCCGGTGGAAGTCACCGGCGTGCTCGGCTCATTGGCTGGCATTGCCGAGCTGGCCAAGGACAGCCTGGGCAAGCCGGCGATACCGGTTCCCAAGCCGCCGCGCCTGGAATCCTGAGCAATGCGTCCCGAGGTCATCGCATGGGCCTGCCTGGCGCTGCTGCTGATCGCGGCCGAAGTTGTCGCGCCCGGCGTGTTCATGCTTTGGCTCGGCATCGCGGCGGGCGTCGTGTTCGCGGTCGTGTTGTTGGTGCCGGGCATTCCGCCGCCCCTGCAGGCGCTGGGATTCATCGTGTTGTCGTTCGCGACGATCGGGATCTACCGCCGCTATTTCCGCAAGCTCGATGCGCAGACCGACCAGCCCTTGCTCAACCGACGTGCGGAGCAGTTCGTCGGCAAGGTCTACGTGCTCGATTCGGCGATCGTCAACGGCTACGGTCGCATCAAGGTCGGCGACGCGCTTTGGACGGTCACCGGAGCCGACATGCCCGCCGGCTCGAAGGTACGCGTCACCGCCGCCGACAGCATGACCCTCCAGGTCGACCCCGCCGACTAGCCCCGCTCTTGTAGGAGCGGCTTAAGCCGCGAAGCTCTTGGCTCTATGCTCTTAGCTCTTCGCGCTCCGACTCACCGCCCAGAACTACCGCACGGCCGCCGGGGGTGGGCATCCTCCGCCGCGTCCAGGAAAAAACATCCTGTTTTTTACTGGCCGCCGCTCCTGCCATCCCTGGCCCGCTCGGCGGAGGATGCCCACCCCCGACGTCCACTCGGTTGGGTAAGGCTCGGATGGGAAGCAGTGCCGAAGCGCGGGTCCTTGTAGCTGTCCCTTCCTTACCTCTGGTCACGTCAGGTTCGCACTAACGCTGCGGGCTGGCACACGACAGCGGGTAGCGCCGTCCGCGTTCCTTTGAATCATCGAGCGAGTCCAACTCGATCCGTCCGCACGTCGGGGTCAGGCCATGTTGGGCCGAGCGGGGCAGGACGCCAGGAGCGGCGGCCAGTAAAAAACAGGATGTTTTTTCCTGGACGCGGGCCAACATGGCCTGGCCGCGGCGGGCGGGAGGTAGTTCTGGGCGGTGAGTCGAAGAGCGAAAAGCATCGCGGCTGAAGCCGCTCCTACAGGACGCGGGGGTTCTGCGATAATGGGGGTCTTTTCTGTTGCCCTGGATCGATGATGACCAAGCAGACCGTCTATAACGCCACCCACCGCGCCCTCGGCGCCAAGATGGTCGACTTCGGCGGGTGGGACATG
>JBAZBG010000255.1:0-4377 GCA_041671585.1 Arenimonas sp.
ACGACCTGGCCGCCTGCGCCGATTTCGAGCTCCTGAGTTCGGTGGCGAACACGGCTGCGGCGCAGGAGATTGCCGTGCGCGTCGCCCACATTTTCAGCACCGATTGTTTCTACGGCGGCGATCCGCAGCTGCTCGAGCGCTTGCGCCAGCATCGAATCGTCGGCGTCGAGATGGAGTCGGCCGGGCTATATGGGCTGGCGCTGCGCGAGGGCATCCAGGCGCTGTCGGTGCTCACCGTCAGCGACCATCTGGAACGCGACGAGCACATGTCCGCCGAACAACGCGAACGGGGATTGTCGAAGATGATTGCGCTGGTTCTCGACAGTCTCGGCCCTGCCTGCGGCGCTTGAGTCAGGCCGGACTTCCGCCAGCGTCGGGCAACCCGGACATGCCGGGTCGACCGTGCCAATAGCCATTCATCGCACCGAGTCGGGCCGGCGGCTCGAGGCTGTTCACGGCACTGTGAAAATGCGACACCACCTCGGCCATGCCTTCGGTCTGAGGATACAGGCGCAGCACGGCAATACCGGCGGCGCGCAGTTCGGGCAACTCAGGGCCAAGGTCACAGATCTCGCGGCCCAACACCTGGATGCCGTTGATGACCAGGAAGGGCTGACCTTCGCGCGTGGCCAAGGCCAGGCCGTCGGCGTGTTCGATGCAGCGGAATCCGCAGTCGTCCTTGGCGATGTCCAGCGCGCGAGCCGTGAAGCAGCGTGCCGAGTACGCCAGCGGCAAGCGGCCCCAGCCGATGATTTCCAGCTCCGGCAATTCATCGCCATCGGCCCGCGCCAGGTCGCCTAGCTCATGCACGAGTTCGCGCCCTTGCTCGACGCCAAGCACCAGCCGGCACAGGCCGTCTTCGCGCAGCAGGCGCAATGCGCGGTGGTTGTAGACATTCAGTGTCGGGCCGCCGACGAAGGACAAGCTACGTTCGCGGCACAACTGCACGGCCGACATGTCATTGGCTTCGATCAGGAATCGACCGTTCTCGACCAGGCGCAACAAGCCGCCAAGTTCCGATTCGGCCTCGATGAGGGCCAGGCTCGACAATACGATCTGTTTCCCGCTTTCGGCCAGCTCAGTGGCTAGTGCGATCCAGTCGCGGGTGCGCAATTCGCGACGTTTGCTGCATACCGTTTCGCCCAGGTAGATCACATCCAGCGGCCAGCCGGCCGCCTCGCGATAGAAGGCGAGCGTTCGTTCGCGCGGCCAGAAATATTGCAGTGGACCGAGGCTGAGTTTCATGTTCAATGCCAGGCCCGGTGATACGGGCCAAGTGTGGTCTGGTGACCTTCGGCGTGAGCGGACAGCGCGGATTGCCATTCCGGGCGCGGCGTCCAGTGCTCCGGCGCCCGCGCCTGACTGTCGATCGCCTGCCGCCAGACTTTGGCCACGGAGCCCACGTAGGCCGCTCCGCGCTGCCGGCCTTCGATCTTCAACGCGACGACGCCCGCTTGCTGCAGGCGCGGCAGTAGCTCCAGCGTGTTCAAGCTGGTCGGTTCCTCGAGTGCATGGAAGATTTCGCCGCCAACATCGAAGCGACCCTTGCATACCGTCGGGTAACCGGCGGCTTCGCCTTCGGCGTAGCGGTCCATCAGCACGCCGTTCAAGCGCACCGTCCTGGTGCCGTCGTCGTGTTCGTCCCAGCGCACGAAGCGTGCCGGCGAACATACGCCGTGACGGTTTGGCGAGGTGCCGGTGACGTAGCTGGAAAGCTGGCAGCGCCCTTCGACCATGATGCACAGGCTGCCGAAGGCAAATACTTCCAGCGGAACCGGTGAGGCCGTGCACAGGCGTTCGACCTGTTGAACCGATAACACGCGCGGCAGCACGGCGCGGGCGATGCCGAAACGTTCGTGGTAGTAGCGCAGTGCCGCCTGCGTGGTCGCCGAACCTTGCACCGACAAATGCCGCGGCAGTCGCGGGTGCCGGCGCGCCGCGTAGTCGAGGACGGCCATCTCGGCGGCAATGATCGCGTCGGCGCCGAGCGCCGCGGCGCGGTCGACCGCCCGTTCCCACTCGGGCAGGCGCGTGCTTTCCGGATACGTGTTGAGCGTCAGGTAGACCAGGCGGCCGCGCGCATGCGCGTAGTCGATGCCGCGGCGCAGGTCGTCTTCGCTGAAATTCAGTCCCGGGAATGCGCGCGCGTTGGTCTGGTCGCGGAAGCCGGCATAGACGGCGTCGGCGCCGTTGTCGACCGCGGCCATCAGGGCCGGCAGGTTGCCGGCAGGGCAAACAAGCTGCATGGAAGATCCCGGCGAGGTTTGCGCATTGTTCACCCGAGCCACTGGTGAATGCCTTGATCCAAGTCAGCGAACCCGGTTTCGGGGCTGTTGGGGCCCTCGGCCAGGCGGCGGTCAATTGCGGTCAGGGCATCGATGAACTGCCGGCGGCTCGCCGCGGCGTAGGGATTCTGCGTCTGGATGGCATTGAAGAGGTGGCCGGCATCGGCGCGCACCGCAGCGATCGAAGCGGCCAGCGCCGCGAAGCTCGGTGGTGCCCAACGCAAGTCGCCATCGACGCCCATATCGAGCAAACCACGGGCGATGAAGAAGGCCATGGCGTGAGTGAGCGCCATGAATCGATCGTGCTGTTCCGGCGCCTGCTCCGTGACCTCAGCCCCGATCGAGCAGAACAGGGCCCGCGCCATCCGGGCAACGTCGCGGTGGCCATCGCTCGGGCATACCACGACGCGCAGCGGTTCAGAGCGGGCAATACTGAGTGGCCCGAACAGCGGGTGGCAACCCACATGGCCGATGTCATCGCCCAGCACTTCGTCCATGATCCGACACGGCATTTCCTTGACGCTGCAGACATCCATGACTTGATGTCGCGATGAGAGCCGCGGGCGCAATTGCCTGAGTACTTTCTCGAAGCGATCCAGCGGGACAGCAAGCACGATCAACTCCGAGTAGGCCAGCAGGCTGTCCGTGTCGGATGCGGCGTTAGACCGGGGAACACTGGCTGCCGGATCCCAGCCTTGCCAGTCGTAGCCATGCTCGGCCAGCAGGTTGGCAAAGGCTGCGCCGAATCGGCCATAGCCCACGATGCCGATTCTTGAAGTTGTAGGCATGGCTGCTCCACGTCAGGCGCCAGGTTGGCGATTGAAATCGTGCCCCGTTCAGTCGCCGGCGTCGTTGATCTGAGTCAGGTGCGTCCCGTCGCGGATTCTCGCGTCCACTTGATCCAACTCAAGGCGGTTGGCATGGGCAACGCTAGACTGCCTGCGTCGGCTGGGCATTGCGCCCAGTCGGCACTCCGAGTCGTCCGGCCTGGGTTCCTTCGGGAATATGGCCGGTCGAACGAGGCCCTCGGGCCACTAGGGCAATCGTGGAAACGCGGTCGCCTCCCGTGCTTGGAAAGGAGTTACAAGATGGCTGTGCTCGCCGACCGTTTTGGTCGGACGTTTCCCTATTTGCGCTTGTCGGTGATCGAAGCCTGCAATTTCAGTTGCAGCTATTGCCTGCCGAATGGCTATCAGGCCAGGCCGGGCCTGCCGCCGACACTGACGCTTGAAGAAATCGGCCGACTGTTGCACGCGTTCGCCGCCGTCGGCATGCGCAAGGTCCGGCTGACCGGCGGCGAGCCGAGCCTGCGCAAGGATCTGACCGATATCATCCGCATCGCCTCGAGTACGCCCGGCGTCGACAAGGTCGCGCTGACCACCAACGGCTGCCTGCTGCGAAAGAAGTTTGCCGAATGGCAGGACGCCGGCCTGACCGCCCTGAATGTGAGCGTCGACGCCCTCGATCGCGAACGCTTCGCGCGCATCACCGGCCATGACCGGTTGCAGGACATCCTGCTTGGCATCGACGAGGCACTGACCGCCGGCTTGCCCGCGGTAAAACTCAACGCCGTGCTGTTGCGTGACTTGAACGACGATCAGCTGCCTGCATGGCTGCGTTACCTGCAGGATCGGCCGGTGAGCCTGCGTTTCATCGAACTGATGCAGACCGGCGCCAACCTGGCCTACTTCAAGCAGCACCACTATCGCGCCGAAGCCTTGGAAGACCAACTGCAGTCGGCCGGCTGGCGGGCACTGCCGCGCGCGGCCGATGCCGGGCCCGCCCGTGAGTATGCGCACGACAGCTACGCCGGCCGCATCGGCATCATCGCGCCGTACTCCCGCGATTTTTGCGCCGGCTGCAATCGCCTGCGCGTCACCGCCGGCGGCGACCTGCGTCTGTGCCTGTTCGGAAACGTGGGCATTCCGTTGCGTCCGTTGCTGCAGTCCGACGCCCAGGCTGACGAACTGCAGGCCAGTCTGCTCAGTCAGTTGGGCCTCAAGTCGATAGGGCACCGGCTGCATGTCGGCGACACCGGGCTGACTCCCCATCTGGCATCCATCGGAGGTTGACTGTGATCAGCGTCAGCGAA
>JBAZBG010000256.1:0-4371 GCA_041671585.1 Arenimonas sp.
ACCTCGGCCTGCCGGAAATCGATCCGGCCCGCGACCGTTTCATGATGTGCGGCAGCCCGCACATGCTGGCCGATTTCCGGCGGATCCTCGATGAACGCGGCTTCAAGGTGGCGCCGCGCATCGGCGTGGCCGGCGACTATGTGTTCGAACGCGCCTTTGTGGAGAAATAGATGAATTTCAAGCTCGCAGCGTGCTTCCTGTTGCTGATGCTTTCGGGCCCAGCCGCGGCCAAGCTCGAAGTAGGTGTGGTACCGCCCGACCTGCTTGGCAGCACGCCCGACAAGGAAGAAATTCGCGTGAGCCAATTCAAGGGCACGGTGGTCGTCGTGACCTTTTGGGCCTCCTGGTGCGGACCGTGTCTGCGCGAATTGCCCGAGCTGGATGTCTTGCAGAGGGCCGCTGGGGACAGGATTCGCATCGTCGCCGTCAACGTGAAGGACAGTACCCAGGACTACCGGAATATCCGGCGGCAACTCAAAGACACGAAGATGATTTTCACCCATGACCGCAGCGGCAGGATAAGCCACGGTTATGCGGTCAATTCCTACCCGAATCTGTACGTGATCGACCAAACCGGCACGATCGCCGCCGTCCGTGTCGGTTTCGGTGACGACTCCATCCACGGGATCATCAAGGACATCAACAAACTGTTGGCGGCGCCGCCCCAGACGCCGGCGCCCGTCGTGACACCCGCGACGCCGGCGGCCACCAGCAAGACTTGAGCTAGAGCACCGCGGCCAGGTCTTTCTCGATCTTTTCCGGGGTATCGGTGGGCGCGTAGCGCTTGACCACCTTGCCATTCTTGTCGACCAGGAACTTGGTGAAATTCCACTTCACCGATTCCATGCCGAGCAGGCCGGGCTTTTCCTTCTTCAGCCACTTCCACAGCGGATGCGCGTTGCCGCCATTGACTTCGATCTTCTCGTACAGCGGGAATGTCACGTCGTAGTTGAGCGAGCAGAAGTTCTTGATTTCGTCGGCATCGCCCGGCTCCTGGTGGCCGAACTGGTCGCAGGGGAAACCAAGCACGACCAGGCCCTTGTCCTGGTATTTTTCCCAGAGTTTCTCCAGGCCCGTGTACTGCGGCGTGAAGCCGCACTTGGAGGCGGTGTTGACGATCAGCATTGCCTTGCCTTGATGGGTGGCAAGCTTCTGTTCTTCGCCGTCCAGGGTCCTCGCGGAAAAATCGTAGGCCGTCGTCATTTCCGTTCCTTGCCAGCATCGATACCGGCAAGCATCCGGCAAGCTGGAGCCAGCGTCAATCCACGGCTGGCGGCCCGGCGTCAAGCGCTACCTGCATTTTCGCGTCGTCGCGCATGTTTTCCCAGCGCGCGACGAACATGGTCGCGACGCCATTGCCGATGATGTTGGTGATTGCCCGCGCCTCCGACATGAAGCGATCGACGCCGAGGATCAGCGCGACGCCCTCTACCGGAATCTTGCCGTTCAAGGCGCCCAAGGTGGCCGCCAGCGTGACGAATCCGGAGCCGGTAACGCCCGCGGCCCCCTTGGAAGTCAGCAACAACACTGCCAGCAGCAACACCTGGTCGGCGACGCTCAGGTCCACCGACAGTGCCTGGGCAATGAAGATCGCCGCCATGGTCAGGTAGATGCAGGTGCCGTCCAGGTTGAAGGAATAGCCCGTCGGCACTACCAGCCCGACCACGCTGCGCTTGCAGCCGAGTTCTTCAAGCCGCTCGATCAACCGGGGCAGCGCCGATTCCGACGACGAGGTACCGAGCACGAGCAACAACTCGGCACGGATGTAGCGCAGGAACTTCCACAGCGAAAAACCGGAGAAGCGAGCCACGGCGCCGAGCACCACCACGATGAACAGCAAGCAGGTCAGGTACACCGACCCCATCAGCAATCCCAGCGATGCCAGCGTGCCGATGCCATATTTGCCGACCGTGAAGGCCATTGCGCCGAAGGCGCCGATCGGCGCAAAACGCATGAGGATGTGCACGACGCCAAAGAAAACGTGGCCGATCTGGTCCAGGCCTTCCAGAACCCGTTGTCCAGCGCTACCGGTACGCGTCAGCGCGATGCCGAACAGCAAGGCAACCAGCAGGACTTGCAGCAGGTTGCCTTCGGTGAACGCGGAAATAAACGTATGCGGAATGATGTCCTGCAGAAAGCCGACCACGCCGCCGCCGGCCGCCGCCTTCTGCTGGTAGTCGGCCACGGCCGCCGGATCCAGCGAGGCACGGTCGATCATCATGCCGGCGCCGGGCTTCACCACGTTGGCGACGATCAGGCCGACGGCGAGCGCCAGCGTGGTCAACACCTCGAAGTAGATCAGGGCCTTCAGCCCGATGCGGCCGACGTGCCTGAGTTCGCCCATATGAGCGATGCCGAGCACCACGGTCAGGAATATCACCGGCCCGATGATCATCTTGACCAATGCGATGAAGGCATCGCCGAAGGGCTTCATCGAAGCGCCGAGCTCGGGCTCGAAATAGCCGAGCAGCACGCCGACGACGATTGCCACCAGCACCTGGAGGTAAAGCGACTTCCACCAACCTGCGCGCATGCGACCGCCCTCCCCGGCGTGACCGCGTCTCAAACTTGAGCCCGGCCACGAGCGTAACGCAGCCATGCCCAATCGTCCCGCAAAGAAAAAGCCCCGGGCGTTTCCACCCGGGGCTTTCCTTATCGCTTGTGGCGAATGACTTAGGCGATCTGTACCGCGTCAGCCTGCAGGCCTTTCTGGCCCTTGACGACAGTGAACGTCACCTTCTGGCCTTCCTGGAGCGACTTGAAGCCGCTGCCCTGGATGGAACGGAAGTGAACGAACAGGTCCTCACCGCTTTCCGGGGTGATGAAGCCAAAACCCTTGGCATCGTTGAACCACTTGACAGTACCGCTTTGACGATCCGACATGACTAACTCCTTGGAACATTGTATTTTCGCGATCCGGAACATCCGGACCCAGACTGAGGTTGCAGGGAGCAAGCTTGGCGAAACGATGTAGCGGATCGGTTGGATCTACCGCACCGGGCCACAATTCACAGTGACCCTGGCAAACACAGTGGACGCAACATACACGTATTTGGACCGGAATACCACTAATTGATGAATGTCAATTCAGCTTGCGACCCAACGGACCTGAATAACCCGAAACGCCCCTCCAAGACTGAATTTCGTTCATATATTCCTCAGCGCAGGGCTGCCCGATATCGTCGGCTGCACGGGATCCGATTGCCGTCCCGCATCAGCAACCGGGCATCGCCCGACTCCAGCGGCTCGATTTCGGAAAGGCAGTCCAGATTCACCATATAGCTGCGATGCACCCGGATGAAACGCGCCGGGTCGAGCCGCGGCTCGAGCGCCGACATGGTGATGCGCAAAGGATAGTCGCGACCGCGCACATGCAGGTTCACGTAGTTGGCGGACGCCTGCAGCCATTCGATGTCATTGGCCGCCACCAGGAATTCCTTGCCCAGCTTGCGCACCAGGAATCGCTCGGGGCGATCGACCGGCTCCACCGCCGGACCTTCATCCGGCTCGTCCAGCAGCCGGGCCTCGCCCTGAAGGCGCAGGAGCAACAGCCGGTACAGATAGACCGTGAACAGGATGCCCGCGTAGCTGCGGCTGTCCTTGAGGAATTCGTAGAACAACTCGCGGGGCCACGGACCGAAGTCATAACTCATGCCCATGCTGCTGTAGGCGAGCTTGCGCATGGCCACCATGACGAGCACATGCAACACCGAAAAAACCACCGCCGCCAGGAAATGCCAGGGCAGGTGACGGCGCATCACGCCGAACTGCAGCGGTACGCGCCGCTCGAAGGCGATCACTGCCGGGACCAGCGCCAACAGCACCAGGTGGCTGGACCATTCCCAGACCACCGGTTCCCATGCGGCGAACGGCAGGTTGACGCGCTGCACATCCAGCAACACGACAATGCTGTCCAGCGCGGCCCCGAACAGATACGACACCACCCAGAAGCCAACTTCGAAAAAGCGGCGCCAGGGCAGATAACGTTCGAGTACTTCCCTGGACTTGTCGGGCATCGCGCATTTTAGCCATCCGGGCGGGAAACCCAAGCGCAATCCGTCCCCGATCCCTGCGATTCGTCCCCGGCCCGTCGCCGGACATCCCTTCCAGGGCCAATCGGCGCGGCGCGCCGGCAAGACTGCGCTCCTGTTCCCCGGAGACCAATCATGACCCGACGCCACGACATCGATGCGCTGCGCGCGATCGCCTTTGCAGTGCTGATCCTCTACCACCTGAGCATGCTCTACGTCAGCGAGTGGGAGTGGCACATCAAGAGCAGCTACCTGGCGGAGTGGCTGCAATGGCCGATGCTGTTCACCAACCGGTGGCGGATGGACCTGATCTTCCTGATCTCCGGCATGGCTGCGGCAT
>JBAZBG010000257.1:0-4350 GCA_041671585.1 Arenimonas sp.
GCGCCACGCCCTCGTGCAGGTTCAGCGTTTCCGCCATTTCCAGCAGCTTGTGCGCGGGCATGCGCTTGAGATCGGTCAGCGAGTAGCTGGGGAAATCGGGCGGCAATTGCGGCTGCTGGTACTGCTGTTGCGGCCGATCCGGACGTTCGCCGCCACCTTCGCCACCTTCGTCGCCGGGACGCGGGCCGCGGTCGCGATTGCGGTCGCGGAAACGATCGCGGCGATGGCGGTTGCGATTCTGGAAACCGCCTTCGTCGCCGCCCTGGCCGCCGTCACGGGCTTCCTGGCTGCCGCCTTCGGCGCCGGCACCCTGGGCGCCGGAACCAGCGCCGCCCTGCGATTCCTGTTGGGCCGCGGGACGATTTTCCGGCGATCGATTGCCCTCGTCGCGGGCTTGGCCGGGTTCGGCGTTGCCGCCACCGGCGCGCTCGCCCGGGGCCGGCGCGGCAGGCCGCTCCACCGGCGCACTCGCCACTACCGGCGCGCGTTCTGCAGGCGGACTGGCGCTCGGCGCGCGTTCGACCGCAGCCACTGGCGCACGCTCGGCAACGGCCGCAACGGCGGCGGCCGGCGTGGCGTCAGCGGTTTCACCGCGGGGTTTATTCGGAGCACGCGGCTTGCGCGGACGTTTCTCGGCAAGGCTGCCGGTTTCAGTTTCGTTGTCGGACACAGAGTTCCTCGCGAATGCGAGTGAGGGAAGAGGGATGTTGCAAGAAGAGCAGTGCCGAAGGCAGCTGGCTGACGCTTACGCTACCACTGCCGGTGAGCAAATCACAAGCGGGCACCGAAACCGGATTCAGATTTCGGTGTGGATCGGTACACCGGGACCGTGGGAGCGGCTTTAGCCGCGATGCTGCTTAGAAGGGCATCGCGGCTGAAGCCGCTCCCACGCGAAGGGCATCGCGGCTGAAGCCGCTCCCACAAGAGCAAAGGCAGAGTTAGACGGCTTTGTCGACGAAGGAGGCGAGTTGCGACTTGCCGACGGCGCCGACCTGGGTCGAATGCACGGCGCCGTTCTTGAACATCATCAGGGTCGGGATGCCGCGCACCGCGTACTGGCGCGGCACTTTCGGGTTGTTGTCGATGTTGATCTTGACCACCTTGACCCGGCCCGCATAGGTGTCGGCGAGCTCGTCGACCATCGGCCCGATCATCTTGCACGGACCGCACCACTCCGCCCAGAAATCGACCAGCACCGGCGTCTCGGATTTGAGCACCTGGGCTTCGAAGTCGTCGTCGTCTACATGCAGCACCTGGTCGCTCACGGGCAAACTCCTGATTTATCTAATGAAGCGCGCGGCCGGGACGGCCGCCGATTGCGGTAAACTGGGGGCTGACCCTGCCGAAGACAACCCGGCAACCAGCCCGAAGCACCGGCGCAGTTTGCGACCCCCGGGCGACACGTGCAAGCGCGGCAAGACCGTGCGAATGAGACCCAATGACCGAGAAAATGTCCGACAAGCCACTGACTGATATCGCTTTTTCCAGCTTCGACCTGCAACCTGCACTACTCGCTGGACTGGAATCCGCCGGTTTCACCCGCTGCACTCCGATTCAGGCTCTGACCCTTCCAATCTCCCTGTCCGGCCGCGATGTCGCCGGCCAGGCGCAGACCGGCACCGGCAAGACCCTCGCCTTCCTGGTCACCTTGGTCAATCGACTGATGACCAAGCCGGCGCTGGCCAATCGCGGCCCCGCCGACCCGCGCGCCATGATCCTGGCGCCGACCCGCGAACTGGCCATCCAGATCCACAAGGACGCGGAAAAATTCTGCGGCGCGCTCGGCTTCAAGTTCGCGCTGATCTACGGCGGCGTCGACTACGACAAGCAGCGCGCGCAGTTGACCTCGGGCTGCGACGTGATTATCGCCACGCCCGGCCGGCTGATCGACTATGTGCGCCAGGGCGTGGTCCACCTGCATGCCTGCGAGGTCTGCATCCTGGATGAAGCCGATCGCATGTTCGACCTGGGCTTCATCAAGGACCTGCGCTTCCTGCTGCGCAAGCTGCCGCGCCGCGAAGAGCGCCAGACCCTGATGTTCTCGGCCACCTTGAGCCACCGCGTGCTCGAACTGGCCTACGAGCACATGAACGAGCCGGAAAAGGTCATCGTCGAAACCGAAACGATCACCGCCTCGCGCGTTCGCCAGGTCGTCTATTTCCCGTCGAACGAGGAAAAGCTGCCGCTGCTGATCGGCCTGCTGTCGCGCACCGACGCCAACCGCACCATGGTCTTCGTCAACACCAAGGCCTGGGTCGAGCGGGTCGGCCGTGCGCTGGAGAAAGCCGGCTATCGCGTCGGCGTGTTGTCCGGCGACGTGCCGCAGAAAAAGCGTCAGAGCCTGCTGGCCCGTTTCCAGCGTGCCGAGCTCGAGATCCTGGTTGCCACCGATGTCGCCGCGCGCGGCTTGCACATCGATGCCGTCAGCCACGTCTACAACTTCGATCTGCCCTTCGATGCCGAAGACTACGTGCACCGCATCGGCCGCACCGCGCGCCTGGGCCTGGAAGGCGATGCGATCAGCTTCGCCTGCGAGATCTATGCGCAGAGCCTGCCGGAGATCGAGGCCTACATCGAACAGAAGATTCCGGTCGAACCAGTCACCGCCGAATTGCTGCAGCCGATCCCGCGCGCGCCGCGTGCGCCGGTGGTGAATGCCGACGGCGAAGCCGCCGAAAGCATCGCCGATATCTTCCGCGAAGCCCGCGCCGAAGCCTTGGCCAGCGGTCGCGGCCCGAAAACCGGCGGCGGCCGTGGCGGCCCCGGCGGTTCGCGCAGTGGTCCGGGCGGTTCGCGCAGCGGCCCGGGCGGCCCGCGCCGCTCCGAAGGCGAGCGCCGTCCGCCGCGTCGCGATGATCGCGCCGCCGCTGGCGCCGCGACATCGACGCCGCGTCCGCCGCGCGATCCCAATGCGCCACCGCGTCCACCGCGTGATCCGAACGCCGCAGCACGCCCGCCGCGCGATGCCAATGGTTCGCCGCGGGCACGCGCCGAAGGAGACAGCGCCCGCGCGCCGCGCGTCGACAACTCTGCATCGGCCGCAAGCAAGGTGACAGCCCGGATTCCCAGCCCGCCTGTCAACGCTGCGCCGCAGTCGGTGTCCAAGGAATCCTTCCTCAAGCGTTTCGCGCGCCAGGTCAAATCGATGGTGGCCCCCTCGAAATCCTGACGTGGTCGCGGCACACTGCGACCGATCGCCGAGTCTGGAGTTGGCATGAGCCTGCTGCGTTTCAATGCCGTCAGCAAGAATTATCCGGGCGGCCATGCGGCGCTTGCCGACGTCAGTTTTTCGCTCGACGCCGGCGAGATGGCCTTCGTCACCGGCCATTCCGGCGCGGGCAAGAGCACGCTGCTGCGCCTGATCCATCTGAGCGAACGGCCGACGCGTGGCACGGTGCTGGTCTCCGAGCGCAGCCTGGGCAAGGTGCGCGGCCGCCAGGTGGCCCTGCATCGGCGCCAGGTCGGCGTCGTGCATCAGGACCACCGGCTGCTGGTCGATCGCAGCGTGTTCGACAACGTGGCCTTGCCGTTGTTGATTGCCGGCACGCCGTCGTCAGAGATCGGCAAACGGGTGCGCGTGATGCTCGACAAGGTCGGGCTCAGCGCGCGCGAGCGCGCCCGGGCCAGCGAGCTGTCGACGGGCGAACAGCAACGGGTCGGCATTGCCCGGGCCATGGTTGGGCAACCGCTGATCCTGCTGGCCGATGAACCGACCGGCAACCTGGACCCGACCCTGGCGGCCGAAATCATGCTGTTGTTCGATGCGTTGCAGGCGCAGGGCACCACGGTGCTGATCGCCAGTCACGACCTGGCCCTGGTCAAGCGCCTGCGCAAGCGCGTGCTGGTGCTCGACCACGGCAAGCTGATGGATGACATCTCGCCCGAGGACCTGGCGGCATGAGCGCGGTCGGCAAAGCCGAAACCCGCAGCAAGCCGGCCGCCGCGCGGATCAGCGAAGGTGGCCCGGGCAAACGCTTCCGCGCCTGGCGCGAGCAGCACGCGTATTCGCTGGTCGCAAGCCTGGGTCGCTTCTTCCAGCGGCCTTTCGCCAGCCTGCTTACCGTCGGCGTGATGGCCGTGGCCCTGGCCTTGCCGCTGGGTCTGGGCCTGGCGCTGGCCAATATCGAACGCTTATCCGGCAGCGTCCGCGAGTCGCGCGAAATCGGCGCGTTCCTGAATGCGGAAGTGGGCGCCGTGCAGGCCGGCCGCCTGGCCGACGAGCTGCGTCAGCGGCCCGATGTCGGCGCGCTGACCATCAAGACCCCGGAGCAGGGGCTGGCCGAATTCCGGCAATTGAGCGACCTGGGCGGGGCGCTCGACCTGTTACAGGAAAATCCGTTGCCGACGGTC
>JBAZBG010000258.1:0-4316 GCA_041671585.1 Arenimonas sp.
GAGCGAACCAGGTGCGGCGGGTGGCGAACTCCGCCCCCGGCCAGGGCGGCGGTGCCCTGGGCAAGCTGCAGCAACGTCGTCTTCCACATGCCCTGGCCGATGCCGGCGTTGACGGTGTCGCCGAGATACCACTGCTGCTGAAAACGGCTGCGCTTGAAGCCGGGCGACGGCAGGATCCCGCCGGTCTCGCCGATCAGGTCGATGCCAGTCGGTTTGCCGAAACCGTAGCGGCTCATGTACTCGTCGAAGCGGTCGATGCCCATGTCGAGCGCCAACTGGTAGTAATACGTGTTGACCGACTGCGCGATCGCCTCTTTCAGATCGACCGAACCATGGCCGCCGGCATGCGCATCGCCGAAGCCGCGTCCAAGGCCGCGAATGCGAAACACGCCGGTCGACAGGATGCGGTCCTGCGGTGTGCGCAATCCCGATTCCAGGCCGGCCAGGCCAGCGAAAGGTTTCAAGGTGGAGCCCGGCGGCGTGCCGCCGTGGAGGTTGCGATCGAACAGCGGCCGCGACGGATTATTGGTGAGTGCGTTGTAGTTCGCGTGCGAAATGCCGTTGACGAACAAGTTGGGATTGAATTGCGGCAGGCTGACCATGGCCAGGATCTCGCCGGTGCGCGGATCGATCGCCACGGCGGCGCCGTCGTGTTCGCCAAACGCCTTCACGGCGGCAATCTGCAGGTCGGCGTCGATGCTCAGCTTCAGGTCCGCGCCGGGCCTGGAAGGCACGTTCTCCACGACGCGCAATACCCGGCCTTCGACATTCTGTTCGACGTTTTCGTAGCCAATCTCGCCGCGTAGCTGGTCCTCGTACTTGCGTTCCAGGCCGGATTTGCCGACGTGGGTAAGGGCCGAGTACTTGCTGTCGCCCAGGGCCTCCAGATCGTCGGCATCGAGCCGGCCGACGTAACCGACCACGTGTGCGAACAAGTCGCCATACGGATAGCGCCGGGTGAGATAAGGCACGACATCCACGCCCGGAAACCGGTGTCGATTGACCGCCAGCCTGGCCCGCTCCTCTTCGCTCAGGCGCAGCTTCAACACCACCGGTCGGAAGCTGCGAATGGCCTTTCGGGTCGATTCGAACTGCTGCAATTCTTCGGGGCTCAGGCCCACCAGATCGCCAAGCGCTGCCAGCGTCGCCTTCAGGTCGCCGGTTTGTTCGGGCACGACTTCGAGCCGATAAGCCGGCACGTTGTCGGCCAGAAGCTTGCCGTTGCGATCGAAGATCAGGCCACGCGCCGGCACCACGGGCCGGGGCTTGATGCGATTGGCCTCCGAGCGCGTCCGATACTCTTCGTGCTGCAGCACCTGCAAGCGAAAATAGCCGATGCTCAATCCGGCCACTGCCACTGCGATGCCAATGAAGCCGATTACCGCGCGCCGCTGAAACTGATCCGCCTCGGCGTGCGGATTCTTCATCATGTGGCGACGACTCTTGGCCATTGCTTCAGGTGCGCTCGCGAAGCCGCAGTCGCACCATGTCCAAAAGCACGAACAACCACGGCCACAGGATCACTCCCAGCGCCGGCGCCAGCCAACTCAGCCAGGACGTCTGCGGAGCGCCGATGATCAGATGGATGAGCACGACGACGAATCGATCGTTGACCAGCAACAAGCCGATGGCCAGTGCCTGCTGCCACAGCGGAAAGAAGCGAAGTCGGGCGCGAAACCGCAGCACCAGGAAGGCCAGGATCACCAGGCGCATGGCCTGCTCGCCGAGCAACGTCGCCGAGGTCAGGTCGGCAAGCAGGCCGACGATGAACGCCGTGCCCAAGCCGACGCGGAGCGGTGCTTCCATCAACCAGTAAGCGAGCAGCATTGCCAGCAAATAAGGTCGCGCCGCCTGGACCATCTCCGGCAGGGGAATGATTGCAAACAGCAGGCCGATGAAGAAGCTGCCATGGATCAGCCAAGGCGTTGGCGTGCGAATCAAGGCGTGGCTCCGTTCACCGTTTCGCCCGCCAGCACCTTGCCCTCGGCAGGCGGCACGCGCTCTGGCGCCGGCGGACCGACATCGATCGCCGGCGGCAAATTGTTGATGAGCAACACTTCGTTGCCGCGCTCCAGGTGTGCCGCTGGCCGGGCGTCGGCGATAACGAACAAGCGCAGCTTGTCACTGCGAATACCGGTGATGACGCCGACCGGAAACCCAGCCGGAAAACGACCGCCAATGCCCGAGGTAATCAGCACGTCACCCTCGCGGATGTCGGCGCTCTGCGGGATATTTGGCAGTATCAGCGCGTCGCTGCGGCCGGTGCCGAAGGCGATCGCCCGCAGGCCCGAGCGGGCTACCTGCACGGGAACGGCGTGGTCCGGATCGGTGATCAGCAAGGCGGTGGCACGGCGCTTGCTGACCTCCACAACCTGGCCAAGGACACCGCCGGAGTCGATCAGCGCCTGGCCGATTTGCACGTTGTTGCCGCTGCCGGCATCCAGTACGAGGCGTTGCCGGAAAGGATCGAGGTCGATGTCGATGATGCTGACCATCTGTACGTTCAGCTGGTAGCCCCGGGTGCCGCCGAGCAATTGGCGTAGGCGGACATTTTCGTCGGCGACGGCGTTGAGCCGGTGGATCCTGGCCATTGCCACCTGCAGGTCCTGGCGTTTTTGCCGGTTGTCATTTTCCAGCTGGCTGCGAAATACCAGGTTCTCGCGGGCGTAGCGGAAGGCCCGGACCGGGGAGGAAGCCAGCCACCAGAACGGTTCGGTCACCAGGGAGAATTTCTGCCGGGCAATCTGGCCATAAGCATGGCGCTGATCGGCCACCATCAAGCCGACGGCCATGGCGAGGTAAAGCAGCATGGGCAGCGTCGAAAGGGCGCTGTCGCTGATCCTGGATGTGTTTTTTCCAGCGTAGGCCACGCGGTCATTCCGGCTTGGCAGTTGACCGGAGATCAGGCACCGGCGAAATGGACAGGAACCCGCTGATCACCCGAGAAGAACTTGTGACTGCCCTTCCCGGTGCCATTGTCACTCCGCAGAAAACATTCCGTTGCCGTGCATGTCGATCAACTCCAGGGCGCGGCCGCCGCCGCGCGCCACGCAGGTCAGCGGGTCGTCGGCGATGTGCACATGCAGGCCGGTTTCCTCGGAAAGCAACTTGTCGATGTCCTTGAGCAGGGCGCCGCCGCCGGTGAGGACAATGCCGCGTTCGGCGACGTCCGAGCACAGCTCGGGCGGCGTCTGTTCCAGCGCGTGCTTGACGGCGCTGATGATGCCGGCCAGCGGTTCGTGCAGGGCTTCCAGGACTTCGGTCGTGTTGATCGCGATCATGCGCGGCACGCCCTCGGCGAGGTTGCGGCCGGACACTTCCATCTCGCGGACCTCGGCTTGCGGGTAGGCATTACCGATCTCGATCTTGATGCGCTCGGCAGTGGTCTCGCCAATCAGGGTGCCGTGGCTGCGGCGCACGAAATTGATGATCGCCTCGTCGAAGCGGTCGCCGCCGATACGCACCGACTGCGAATAGACAATTCCGTTCAGGGAAATGACCGCCACCTCGGAGGTGCCGCCGCCGATGTCGATGACCATGGAACCGCGCGCCTCGTCGACCGGGATACCGGCGCCGATCGCGGCGGCCATTGGCTCTTCGATCAGGTAGACCTCGCGGGCGCCGGCCTCCTCGGCCGACTCCTTGATGGCACGGCGCTCGACCTGGGTCGAACCACAGGGCACGCAGATCAGCACTCGCGGGCTCGGACGCAGGAAGCGCGAGGTGTGGACCTTGCGGATGAACTGCTTGAGCATCTCTTCGGTATGGGTGAAGTCGGCGATGACGCCGTCCTTCATGGGCCGGTGGGTGGTGATATTGCCCGGGGTACGGCCCAGCATGCGCTTGGCCTCGGCGCCGACGGCGGCGACTTCGCGAACGCCGTTGCTGTGGCGGACGGCAACCACGGAAGGTTCGTTCAGGACGATGCCCTGGCCGCGCACGTAAATAAGGGTATTGGCGGTGCCCAGGTCGATCGACAGATCGTTCGAAAACAGGCCGCGCAGGTACTTGAACATCAGGGAGAGCCTGCAATATTGGGGGGTTGATAAGCCTTCTAGGTTAACAACGCGATCCGGCGTGGGCAAGGAAAATCCACGTCCATTTCGTGACGGACTGCCGGGTTTTCAGCGCTTTGCGTTACCATTGCGTCCCTTGCGCCGAAGTCCCGGCGCTCCCTCCCGACAGGATTCATCGATGCCTGCTGCCTTGATCTGTGGCTCTCTCGCCTACGACACCATCATGGTGTTCCAGGATCAATTCAAGAATCACATCCTGCCGGACAAGGTCCACATCCTGAACGTTTCCTTTCTGGTGCC
>JBAZBG010000259.1:0-4316 GCA_041671585.1 Arenimonas sp.
AAGGAAGCTGCAGGCCAGGCCGCGGCCTGAGCTCTTTCCTCGCGTCAACTCGCGGGGAACTCGCAATGACTCAAGAGCGCCGAATCCTGCTGGGCAGGGTCCTCGGCGCTTTTGGCGTTCGGGGCGAACTGAAATTGCACTCGTTCACCGATCCGGTGTCGATGGTGATGAAGTACCAGCCCTGGATCCTTGTCCACCACGACCAGGAGCGTGAGCTCATCGGCGTGCGCGGCCGGGAGACCAACAAGGGCATGGTCATCACCATTGCCGGCGTGGACGACCGCGATGCCGCCGAAGCCCTGGCCGGCGCGGAAATCTGGGTACCGCGCAGCAATCTGCCGAAGCCCAAGCCGGGCGAACATTACTGGGTGGATCTCGAAGGCCTGAGCGTGGTCAACCGCGAAGGCATCGAGCTCGGCACCGTTTCCTACCTGTTTGAAACCGGCGCCAACGATGTGATGGTGGTCGCCGGCGAGCGCGAGCGGCTGATTCCGTATATCCCCGGCCAGTTCATCGTCGAAGTCGATTTCGACGCCAAGCGCATCACCGTCGATTGGGATGCGGATTTCTGATGCGCATCGACGTCATCAGCCTGTTTCCCGATTTCATCCGCCAATGCACGCAGGTTGGCGTGGTCGGGCGCGCGTTCGAGCGCGGGCTGCTGTCGGTGGAGGCGTGGAATCCGCGCGATTACGCCACCGACAACTATCGCCGCGTCGACGACCGGCCGTTCGGCGGTGGGCCGGGAATGATCATGTTGCCCGAGCCGCTGACCGCTTGCCTCAATGCCGCGCGGGCTGCTGCGGACGGGCCGGCCAAGGTGATCTACCTCAGCCCGCAGGGGCAGCCATTCACGCAGAAGAAAGCCCGCGAGTTGGCCTCGGGCGGCCGGGTGATCCTGATTTGCGGACGCTACGAAGGTCTGGACGAGCGCTTCATCGAGCGCGAAGTGGACGAGGAACTGTCGATCGGCGATTACGTGCTGTCCGGCGGCGAGCTGGCGGCCGCAGTGGTCATCGATGCCATCGGCCGGCTGCAGGAAGGCGCGCTCAACGACTCGGAATCGGCCAACCAGGACAGTTTCGAGGACGGCCTGCTCGACTGCCCGCACTACACGCGTTCCGACAGCCTGGGCACCGAAGGCGTGCCGGCGGTGCTCCTTTCCGGCGATCACGCGGCGATTCGCCGGTGGCGGCGCCAGCAAAGCCTGGGCCGAACCTGGCTGCGGCGGCCGGACCTGCTCGAGCGCCTCAGCCTGAGCGCCGAAGACCAGAAACTGCTGGCGGCCTTCCAGCTTGAATTGGCCTCCGCCCCAAAAAAACCTGAAAAGCCCTAGCCAATCAGCGGCTTCGCCGGCTATACTGCGCAGCTAAGTAGCCGCCCGGCGGCCCGAAGAACTACAGATCAAACGATCACAACCGGTGCAATCATGAACAAGCTCCTCCAACAAT
The DNA here is from genome assembly GCA_041671585.1 of Arenimonas sp. Classification (GTDB taxonomy): domain Bacteria; phylum Pseudomonadota; class Gammaproteobacteria; order Xanthomonadales; family Xanthomonadaceae; genus Arenimonas. The sequence continues at coordinate 1,452 of JBAZBG010000259.1, forward strand.
TCGAAGCCGAACAGACCACCCGCGAGTTGCCGGATTTCGGCCCGGGCGACACCATCGTCGTCAACGTGAAGGTCAAGGAAGGCAACCGCGAGCGCGTCCAGGCCTATGAAGGCGTGGTCATCGCCAAGAAGAATGCCGGCATCAATTCGGCCTTCACGGTGCGCAAGATTTCGCACGGCTTCGGCGTCGAGCGCGTGTTCCAGGCGCACAGCGCCATCATCGACTCGGTGACGGTCAAGCGCCGCGGCAAGGTCCGCGCCGGCAAGCTGTATTACCTGCGCGACCTGCAGGGCAAGAAGGCTCGCATCAAGGAAGACCTGGCTGCCCGCACGGCCGGCTGATCCTCCGATCAAGCATCGCAAAACGGCCGCGAAAGCGGCCGTTTTCGTTACTGGGAAACCATGACCGACACTATCCCGAACGTCCGCCTCGACCTGTGGCTTTGGGCGGCGCGTTTCTACAAGACCCGCAGCCTGGCCAAGCAGGCGATCGAATCGGGCAAAGTCGAAGTGGCCGGACAGAGCGCCAAGCCCTCGCGTCCCCTGCGTTCCGGCGAGCACCTGCAGGTCCGCCGCGGCGACGAGCTGTTCGAAATCGAAGTGCTGGCCCTGAGCAGCAAACGCGGCTCCGCCAGCGTGGCGCAGACGCTGTATCGCGAGTTCGAGGAATCCATCGCCCGGCGAGCCGCGGAGCGGGAAAAGCGCCGCATGGAAGCAACCGGTTACCGCGCCCCGACATCAAAGCCCGACAAGCGCGCACGCCGCCTCATCCAGGCCCTAGGCGACCTCGACGCAAGCTGACCCCATGTTGGAGCGCCTTCAGGCGCGATGCTCCTGCCTTCGCTCCGACCCACCGCCCAGAACCCGCACGCGGCCGCCGAGGATGGCGGGGGTATTGGCGCCCGTCATAGAAAACTCCTGTTTTCTAAGAAGGCCGTTCCTTGCTGTCCTGCACCACTTCGCCAATACCCCCGCCATCCCCGACGTCCCTCGGATGGGGATGGCTTTGGCGTGGGAGGAAGCAGGAGCATCGCGGCTGAAGCCGCTCCTACAAGAGCGTGGCTCCAGAATTTGGCCCGCTAGTCGTGAGCTGGCGCGGCTACTTGGTCGTAAGGACAGCAGGTCAGCCGCTCCCACTCTTTAGTCGAGGAGGCCTTTGCGCATGGCGTAGCGGACGACGTCGGCGGTGTTTCTGGCTTTTAGTTTTTCCAGCACGTGGGCGCGGTGGTTCTCCACGGTCTTCGTGCTGATTACCAGTTTGCGCGCGATCTCCTTGCTGCTCAGGCCCTCGACCATCAGATGAAAGACTTCGCGCTCGCGCGCGGTCAGGTTGCCATAAGGATCGTCGACATCGGCGCTGGGCTTGTGCACCTGTTCGGCGAGAACGCGCGCAGCCGTGGCGCCGAAGTGTCCGCGGCCGGCATGCAGGTTGCGTACGGCAAGGATCAGTTCGCTGGCGGCGCTGTCCTTGAGCAAGTAGCCGGCGGCGCCCGCGCGCACGGCATGGACCACGTATTCTTCTTCCTCGTGCATCGTCAGTACGAGGACGCGGGTGGCGGGCAATTCGGCATGCAGGCGGCGCACCACTTCAACGCCATTCAAGCGCGGCATCGAGACATCGATGATGGCGACATCCGGGCGGAACTCCAACGCTTTTTCCACGGCGGTCACGCCGTCGGCAGCTTCCGCCACGACCTGGCAGGCGCCGCTGGCGTTGAGGACGCTGACCAGGCTCTCGCGAACCATGGTGTGGTCGTCGGCGATCAGCACGCGGATCATGCTCATGTCCGTGCAGTCTCGCGCATGGAGGGGGGGAGTGGGAAGCTGGCCCGCAAGCGGGTGCCCGTCTCCGGCCCGGATTCGATCTGCACGTCGCCTCCGAACAGACGGGCGCGCTCGCGCATGCCGGCCAGTCCAGCGCTCCGGCCTTCGCTCGCCGCCGCAGCGGCAGCACCAGGTTCGAAGCCCACGCCGTCGTCCCAGATCGTCAGCATCACCCGTCCCGCCCGCGTGGCCAGACGCAGCAAGACATCGCTGGCCTGGGCATGGCGCATGACGTTGGCCAGGGCTTCCTGGGCGACACGGAACAGAAGCGTCTGCAGGTCGGCGTCCAGCGGCGGCAACTTCTCGATGCCAAGTTCTATGCGCAAGTTGCCACTTTCCTCGATGGTGCGCGCCAGCCAGCGCAGGGCCGCCTCGAGGCCCAGGTCGTCGAGCACCTGCGGGCGCAGCAAGCGCGACAGCTGCCGCGTGTCCTCCAGCGTCTGCGCGCACAGCGCAATGCTCGCGGCCAGGCGGTCGCGCAGGTGCTCCTGTCCAGGCGCGAGTTGACTATCGATCATCGCCAGCTGGTGCTTGAGCGCCGTCAGGTTCTGGCCGATGCCATCGTGCAATTCGCGCGAGATGCGGCGCCGTTCTTCTTCCTGCACCCGGTTGACCGAGCGCGCCAGTCGCTGGAACTCGGCCTGGTTGTTTTCCAGCCGCTCCAGCAGTTCCTGGTACTGCGTGCGCAACTGCATGAGCGCGGCCGCGCTCGCCTTGCCTGGATCAGGGGCCATGGTCGGCGCCCTCGAATGCGCGCACGCTGGGCGCCGCGTTGAAGTGGACCAGCAAGTCCTTGCGCAACCCGCCGCGAAACTTGCGCAGTGCCTCGGTTGCGCGTGCGCGGGCCACCGCCGCGCCGGCCTCGTCGCCCAGGCTGGCGGCAGCCTGCGCTCCGAGCCAATGCAGGGCGAAGCCGTTGACCGACTCCGGCTGCCCGTCGAGGATTTTGGCTGCGTCGCGGTAATTCGCCGCCGCCGCGCTCGCGTCGCCGGCGGCCAATTGTCGTGTCATCGACTGTTCCAGCCAGAGCAGACGCAGCGGC
>JBAZBG010000260.1:0-4265 GCA_041671585.1 Arenimonas sp.
GGGTCGCGCTGGTCGATGAGTTCCAGGATACCGATGCCCGGCAATGGTCGATTTTCCGGCGCCTGTTTGCCCGCCATGACGCGCGCGCGGCCGAGCCCGATGCGGCGTCCTTGTTTGAAGAAGACGCCGACGTCTCCGGCGCGATCGGCGCACGCGCGCTGTTCCTGATCGGCGATCCGAAGCAGGCCATCTACCGCTTTCGCGGCGGCGATGTGTTCGCGTACCTGGCGGCGGAAGCGCACGCCGACGGCAAGCACCATCTGGAACGCAACTTCCGTTCCCGTCCGCGCCTGCTGGCCGCCGTTCAGGCGCTATTTGAATTGCCCGGGCCGGACGCGTTCGCGCAACCGGGCATCAGCTTCGAACGCGTGCAGGCCGGCGGACGGTGCCAGGACTCGCACCTGCAGATCGATGACGTCGACGCGCCGGCCCTGACGCTGTTGCGCCTCGCGGCAGCGGACGAGCAGGAAAACATCGAAGGCGCGCGCGAACGCGCGACGCGGGCCTGCGTCGGCAGTATCCATGGCCTGCTGGCTGCGGCCCTGGCCGGCCGCGCGCAACTGGTCGACCGCCATGGCGTGCGGCGAATGCTCGCGCCGGGCGATATCGCCGTGCTGGTGGAAAAAAACGATGACGCCGAGCGCATGCAGCAGGCGCTGGCCGGCGCCGGCATCCCCAGCGTCGCGGCCGGGCGCAGCAGTCTGTATCACAGCGAAGAAGCGCAGCACCTGTGCTGGCTGTTCGAGGCCTTGCTGGCACCGGCCGACGACCAGCGCTTGCGCGCCGCGCTCGCGGCCCCGCTGTTCGGCCTGGACGCCGCGGCGTTGGCTGCGTTCGATTCCGACGAACCCGCGCACCGCGCCTGGCAGGATCGCCTGCAGCAGTGGCAGCAGCGCGCCCAGCGTTTCGGTCCGATGGCCCTGCTCGGCGAGCTGTGCGCGGAAAATGCGCCGCGCCTGTTGCGCCTGCGCGATGGCGAACGGCGGCTGACCAACTATTTGCAACTGGCCGAGGAGCTGCAGTCCGCCGATGCGCACGCGCTCGGCCTGCCCGGCTTGCTGGCCGAACTCGAACGGCGCATCGAAGCTGCCGATGAAGCCAACGACGCCGAACTGCTGCGCCTGGAATCGGATGCCGAGCGGGTCAAGATACTGACCTTGCACAAGAGCAAGGGACTGGAATTCGACCTGGTGTTCCTGCCGTATGCGGCGACCGGCGGCGCCGAGCGTCGCCCCGGCCAACCGCGGCTGGCGAAATTCCACGATGGCACCCGGCGCGTGGCGATGCTGTATCCGGACAAGAACGACGCCGCCTGCATGGCCGAACTGGCCGAGGAACGCGCCGAGGACTTGCGCTTGCTCTACGTCGGCCTGACCCGCGCCCGGCTCGCCACCTGGGTCGTGTGGGGCGCGGTGAGCAGTGCCCACAAGACGGCGCTGGCCTGGTTGTTGCATCGCACCGCGGGCGCCGAAACAGTGGTGCCACTCACCGAACCGGCACTCGACGCGCGGCTGAGTGCATTGCAATCGCTGGCGCCGGACGCGATTTCATTACAGCCCGCGCCGGTCGCGGCGCCGCTGGCGCGTCTGCCATTTGCCGCCGAGACCGCGACGCCGGCCGCCGCCGTCGCGCGGCGACTGCTCAATCGCGACTGGTGGGTGTACAGCTTTTCGCAACTGGCGCGCGAAGACAGCGGACTCGATGCGCGCGGCGCCGACGATGAGATCGACAGCTGGCCGGACCTGGTCTACTCGCGTTTTTCCGGTACCCGCTTCGGCAACAGCCTGCATGCCGCGCTGGAGAATGCCTGCTTTGAAAAATGGCTCGACCACGCCGGACCGCTGCCGCCCACCGGCGAGTTGGAAATCATCGCCAGTGCGCTGCGCGAGCAAGGCTACGCCAGCGCCGCCGACCTGGACGAGGGCATCCCGTTGCTGACCGAGCTGGTCAGCGAGACGCTGAATACGCGACTGCCCGAAGGCGCGCGCCTGGCCGCGCTGCCGGACAGCGCGCGGCGCAACGAAATGGAATTTCATTTCGCGCTGGCGCCGACCGCGATCACCGACCTGCTCGCCGTGCTGCATCGCTTCGGTGTGGTGACCGACCGCCACGCTTTCGGCCTGCGCCAGCGGCTGGAAGGCCTGCTGACCGGCCGCATCGATCTGGTCTATGCGGTGGCCGGCCGCTATTACGTGCTCGATTACAAATCCAACCAACTGCGCAGCTACGCGCCGGACGCGCTCGCGTTGGCCGTGCACGACAGCGAATACGACCTGCAATACGTGCTCTACACGCTGGCTCTGCACCGCTTGCTGCGTTTCAAGCTGGGTGCGCGCTACGACGTCAAACGCCACCTCGGCGGCGTGCGTTATGTCTTCTGCCGCGGCCTGGATCGCCATGATCCCGGCGCGCCGGGCATCCACGCGTTGTGCTTGCCGCCGGCACTGATCGAAGCGCTCGACGCGTTGCTGCAATCCAAGGAGCCGGCATGAGCCTGCTGCAGGCCCTGGTTCGCGGTGGCTGGTTGCGCAGCGTCGATGTCGGCCTGGCCGAGAGCATGCAGCGCGCGCGCAGCGAAACGCCCGACCTGGTGCTGGCGGCTGCCGCGCTGACCAGCCGCGCCGTCGCCAACGGTCACAGCCAACTGCCGATGGCGCTGGTCAGCGAATTGCTGCTGGAAATCGCCAACGATCGCGACCCGCCGCCACTGCCGCCCCTCGACGAATGGCTGCTCGTCCTCCAAGCCTCCCCCTGGACCGCCACCCCGCCACCTGTAGGAGCGGCTTCAGCCGCGAATGCTGTGGCTGTGGCGGGAATCGCGGCTGAAGCCGCTCCCACAACGGCGGAGGGTTTCGTGTTGGTGCTGGAGGGCGAGGCTTTGTCGCTGCGTCGTTACTGGCAGTACGAACAACGGCTGGCGGCGGCGATCGCGGCGCGATTGGCCGCGCCCCGCCGCGATCACGAGGGCCCGGCGCTGGCGGCGCGCGTTGCGCAGCTATTCGCGCAAGGTCAGGGCGCGGACCGGGAGGACCACGCGCAGGCCGAAGCCGCGCGCGCGGCGCTGGCCAGCAATTTCCTGCTGCTGACGGGCGGACCGGGCACCGGCAAGACCACGACCGTCGCGCGTGCGCTGGTGCTGTTCGCCGAACAATTTGCGCAAGCGCAGGCCGGCGCGCTGCCGCGCATCCAACTCGCCGCGCCGACCGGCAAGGCGGCCGCGCGGCTGGCCGAGTCGGTGCGCGAGAATCTGGCGCAGCTGCAGGCCGCGGGCGCGATCGGCGAACAATTGCTGCATGCGCTGCCGAGCGAGGCCAAGACACTGCATCGCCTGCTCGGCTGGCAACGCGGCAGCATCGAGTTCCGGCACAACGCCGCGCAGCCGTTGCCGGCCGACCTGGTGGTGGTCGATGAAGCATCGATGATCGACTTGCCGCTGATGTGCAAACTGCTCGAAGCCGTCGCCCCGGACACTACGCTGATCCTGATCGGCGACCGCGACCAGCTGCCCTCCGTGGAAACCGGCGACGTCCTCGCCGCCCTGTGCGACGCCGCGCAAGCCTCTGTGGGAGCGGCTTCAGCCGCGAAGCTCTCCGCCGCAAGTAGTGTGGGAGCGGCTTCAGCCGCGAACGCCCCAGCCTCGCCGCAACTGGAAATTCTGTTCGCGGCTGAAGCCGCTCCTACAACAGCGGTTCGGGGGTTGGCGGGGCATCGGGTGCATTTGCGGCAGAGCCACCGGCAGGCGGGGGATGTCGATGTCGCGGCGTTGGCGGCCCTGGTCCGCGATGGCAACGACGAGGCAGCGATTCGCGGCCTGAATCAGCAGCACTTCCGCGGGGTCGCCTGGCATCAGGGCAACGATCGCGCCTTGGCCGAGGCCGTGCTGGCGCAGGCGCTGCCGCCGTACCGCGCACTGCAGTCGGCGCCGGACGTGCAGGCGGCATTGACCGCGGCCAGACAATTTCGCGTGCTGGCCGCGGTGCGCGAGGGCGGCGCCGGCAGCCAGACGCTGAATGCACTGATCGCTGGCGCCCTGGATCCGGCGCGGCGCGGCGACGGATTCTTCCCGGGCCGATTGATCCTGATCAGCGAAAACAGCTACCGCCACCAGTTGTTCAATGGCGACATCGGCATTGTCCGAGCCGACGAGTTCGGTGAGCTGCGCGTCTGGTTCGAGGCCGACGGCGGCCCCCGCGCCTGGCTGCCCGCCGCGTTGCCGGCGCATGAGTCCGCGTTCGCGCTGACCGTGCACAAGTCGCAGGGCTCCG
>JBAZBG010000261.1:0-4242 GCA_041671585.1 Arenimonas sp.
AGTCAGGTGGACGATGACTTCGCTGGCCCCGTCGACGACGTGATGATTGGTCAGCACATAGCCGTCGGCGGAAATGATGAAGCCGCTACCGAATGATGTTCCGCCCCGGGGGCGTTGCGGCATCGGCATGCCCGGGCCGCCGGGTTGCCCGAAGAAGCGACGGAAGAATTCCGGCATTTCTTCTTCATCGGGGACCTGCGACTCGCCCTCGTCCGGTTCCATCTGAGCGAGTTGCGACCGGCGGCCGGGACCGATCGTAGCCTCGATATTGACGACCGCCGGACCTGCCTGGTCGACCAGGCGGGAAAAATCGGGAAGGTTGACCAGCGGCGCGGCCGCGCCGGCACTGGCGGCTTGCGCCGTGGTGGACTGGACGAGCACTGGCGATGTGGCGACGGCTGACCCGTGCATCTGCACGAAGATCAGTCCGGCCAGACCGAAAGTTGAAAAGGCAATGGCGATTCGAGGAAGAGTTTTCATGGCGCTTGGCTGGATTTCGGAGAGTTGAAGTTCAATGGCCGGGCCGCGCCTGGCCACCTTGGGGTTGGAGGATGGCGCGGCCCGGAAAGTTCCCCCGGGTGCGCCACCGGTCCTCACTGCCGCACTACCTGTTGGCCGCCCAGGGGCTGCGCGTTCCGCGCGAAATAAGCCACAGTGGCCGCCGGTACTTTGCCGATGGCGACGACCCGGCGACCGTCGCGCCGGATTGAATGCACGTTGACGGCGCCCCGGCGCATGGCCGATTCGCCGCGATGCCCGGGCGCAACCGGCTCGATGTAAACCGAAACGCTGGCCAGGCCGTCGCTGTAGAGCAGCTGCACCGACTCGCCCAGCCGTCGACCGGCGCGCAGCGCGAACCCGGCCGGTGGCGAGGCGACTCGCCAGCCCGGGTCGGCCTGCTTGCCGGCGCTGAGTGTCTGTACGCGCCGCAATCCTTGCAGCGTGGACGGCCCGAGGTCGGCGTCGGCCGGCCTGCTGCCGACGTGCAAATCGGTGAACGCCATTTGTTCCAGGGCCCTCCCGCCCTCGCCGATGAGGGCGATGCGCAGGGGCAATCCGGTTTCCTGGTCCAGCCACAGGCGATACCCGTAGCGCCAGGCGTCTTTCGGCTGCAGGTCAACCACCTGGCAATCGCGAGCCGCGACCCGTCCGGCTTTGCCCAGCCGGGCCCGGTAACTCTCCAGCTTGCTGGCCTGGGCGAACTGTCCCGCGGGGTTCCAGCGCCCGCCGGGTACGGAGTCGTAGCCCACTGAATCGATGCCGGTGCCGATACACATCACCATCTTGTCGTCACGAATCACTTCGCGGCGCGGTCCGGTAAGGGTGACCAGCCGCATCCGCTCGCGGCCGTCATCGAAGGCGTGAAATACGCCCAGTGTCTCCATGCTGGTGCCCGAGACCATGACCAGGGTGCCGTGGTAATCCAGTTCCACCAGCGCCGGTCCGATTCGTTCCAGCCAGTCGTCGGCATCCCGGCTCCAAAAACCGGCGACCCAGGACTTGGCGCCCCGGACCCAGCGCGCGGGAGCCGACCCTTTGTCAGCGGCCGGTTCGGGCATCGCGCCCGCAGCAACGTGGTCGCTTCCCTGCGCGCCGCAGGGGGCGGTCAGCGCCAACATGAGCGTCAGCAGTAGCGAACTGCGGCTCACTGTTCGTTGGCCCCGCCATCCTGGCCGGAAGCACGGTCGTCCGGAGCCGTTGCCGGCTGATCGCTGGCGACCACGTCAACGTACGGAACGAAACCGCCCAGGCCGTCATTGGCCAACATCTGGTTATGGCGGACCAGATAGGCCTCGAGCGCCGGGTCGTTCGCCGTCCCGCTCAATTCGGACCGCGGCCAGGCGCGCTTGTCGCCACTGTCGACCAACGGAAAGTCGGTCGGCGATTGTGCCGACAGCGGCAATGGGCTGGTCCTGGCGGAAGCCTCCGGGGCGCCGTCGCCAAAATCCGGATCCACTGAGGGCGAAGTTTTGCTGATCGTCGGCGCTGGCGCCAGCGTCGTGCTGTCAGCGGTCCGCAACGCGACCAGATCGGCCGTGGCCGGGCTGGCCAGCATGTGATCGGGGGTGGGCGCGCCGGCGCTCGCGGCCATGGTCGCGGATTCGGATGGCGTGTTCTGGATCAGCCGCGGCGCGAAAACGATCGCCAGCGCCGCAACGGACGCCGCCATCGCCCAACGCCACACTGGATGGCGCGCCTTGGCCGCGCCAGTCCCGGCAATACCTGCGTCCACCTGCGCGCACAAACTATCGCTCATGGGCCGCCACGGCTGCCCCTTCATGCAAGTGGCGGCGACCTGCAGCCGCATCCACTTATTGCGCAGTTCGGAATCGTGCTCGAGCCGGCGCTGCAGGAATCGCGCCTCCGCCTCGGGCAGTTCGCCATCCATGAACGCGGACAGCTGCTCGGAGAGATTGTCGGTTGGATTGCTCATGGGCGTACTCGCTCACTGTCCATCAAGGGGCGCAGGCGGGCATCGATTGCCTCGCGAGCGCGGAAAATCCGGGAGCGCACCGTGCCGATGGGGCAGTCCATCGTCTCGGCGATCTCCTCGTACGACAGGCCGTCCATCTCGCGAAGGGTGATTGCCTGGCGCAATTCCTCCGGAAGCGCAGCGACCGTTGCCGACACTTCGCGGGCGATTTCCTCGCGCAGCAATTCGTGCTCCGGCGTGTCGTTGTCATGCATGCGCGAGGCGCCGGCATAGTGCTCGGCATCGTCGGCCTCCACATCGGAGGTTGGGGGACGGCGTTTCATGGCGACCAGATGGTTCTTGGCTGTGTTCACTGCGATCCTGTAGAGCCATGTATAGAACTGGCTGTCGCCGCGAAAGTTCGCTATCGCGCGATAAGCCCGAATGAAGCTTTCCTGGGCGATGTCCTGGCTTTCGGCATAATCGGGCACGAAGCGGCCGATAACGGCGCCGATGCGATGCTGGTACTTGAGCACCAGCAGATCGAAAGCCGTCTTGTCGCCACGCTGCACACGTTTGACCAGTTCCAGGTCGAGTTCGTTCTCGCCCATCTGGGCCGCTGCTCCTTGCGGCCGATGGGGCCGCTTCAATGACTGTCGCACGACGACAAAAGTTCCTGCGCCGGAAGGCCGCCCGGCCATCTTGCCCAACGCGATAATCCCGCGTCACGCATTGACCCAGCCCAAGCGCCACCGGATGATACGTGCTTCGCCCTACTCTCACGTATGGAACCGCCAATGTTCGACGGTCTTCGCCTTGCCCACTGGAAGTATGATCGCCGAAATGACGGCTTCCTGATCCTGACGCTCGATCGCGCCGACGAAAACGTCAACGCCCTGTCGAGGGCCGTGATCGACGAACTGGATGCGATGGTCGAACGGATCGCCCTGGATCCGCCCAAGGGCGTGGTGATCCGTTCGGGCAAGGCCGCCGGCTTCATCCCCGGCGCCGATATCAAGGGTTTCGAACAGATCGCGGCCAAGGGCCAGGTGGAAGACTGGATCCGCCGCGGCCAGCTGGTGTACCAGCGATTGGCCGAGTTGCGTTGCCCCACCGTTGCCGCCATCCACGGCCACTGCATGGGCGGCGGCACCGAACTGGCGCTGGCCTGCCGTTATCGGGTGGCCAGCAACGACGAGTCGACGCGCATCGGCCTGCCGGAAGTCAAGCTGGGCATCTATCCGGGCTGGGGTGGCAGCGTTCGCCTTCCGCGCCTGATCGGCGCCCCGGCGGCGTTCGACATGATGCTGACTCAACGCAACCTCACCGCCTCCGCCGCGAAGGCAATCGGCCTGGTCGACAAAGTGGTTGATTCGTCGATGCTGCTCGACGCGGCCATCGGCCTGTTGCAACGCAAACCGCAGCGGCCCTTGAAACAACGCCTGCTGGCCTGGTCGACCAATACCTGGCCGGCGCGGCAATTTCTCGCGCCACAGATGATCAAGCAAGTCAGCCGCAAGGCGCGCAAGGAACACTATCCCGCGCCGTACTCCCTGATCTCGACCTGGCAGCGCAGCGGTGGTCTTTCCATGCACGCCGCGCTGAAAGCCGAAGCCAAATCGGTGGTCAAACTCGCGGCAACGCCCACGGCACGCAACCTGGTCCGCGTGTTCTTCCTGATGGATCGCCTGAAGGGCCTGGGCGGCAAGGACCACGGCATCAGTCATGTCCACGTCGTCGGCGCCGGCGTGATGGGCGGCGACATCGCGGCCTGGTGCGCGCTGCGCGGATTCACCGTCACGCTGCAGGACCGCGAGCTGCAATACGTG
>JBAZBG010000262.1:0-4236 GCA_041671585.1 Arenimonas sp.
GGGTGCCGTAGATGATGCTGGCGAAATCCACCAGCGTCGCCGTCCCCTGGATGTTCATGGTGATGATGGTTTCGTTCTTGAAGAAATTCTTGGCTTGCGCGTCGCTCAGGCCCATGCCTTCCAGCGCACGCTCGCTGACCAGGCCGCCGATGCACGAACGCGTCTCGGTATCACGCTCGATCTGCGTCTCACCCGGTTGCAGGCTGCGGCCGTGGCGGATGCCCGCCAGGCCCACCGTGAACGAGCCGCCGAACGGCAGTCCAGTGGCCGGGTCGATCAGGCTTGGGTCGTTGAGCACGGCGTTCTGGATGGTGTAGCTGGGTGTCACGACGATCCGCGCATTGGGCTGATACGTGCCGGTCGGGTTGCTGAACGCATAAACCACGACGGGGGTCTGCCAGTGGCAGAACAGCGAATTGGCGGACTTCGCGGGAATGACTACCCGGCCCACATCGGTCGCGGTGAAGCTGGTGCTTGCCGGCGCCGCGTTGGTGACGAAGCAGCGGTCATCCGGGCCGGGCGGGAAATCCGGGTCCGGGGTGCAGTCCGAGGCCAGGTTGATCACACCGCTGGACATCAGGCCGATGAACTTCACGTTGCGGCCGAAGGAATCCGGGTCACCCGTAGTGTCGGGCGCAGCCGCGGCTTCCGCTGCCTTGAGCGCGGACATTTCCTTTTGGAACTTGCGGTATTCCGGTTTGACCGGCTTCTTGGCCGCCCAGGCCGACGTGGCCAGGCTGGCGCCAATCAGGGCGCAGGCGATTGCTCGGTAATTCATTGATTCCCCCATGGATAAAGTGTGAAAGGCCCGCCGGCGACGGCGAGGACCCGAAGCTGGAGTTTTCGGCATCGGACGCTGCTAATCAACGGGCCGGCGGGCAAGAACCGGACAGCCGCCCCCCGCCGCCCGGCGCCGACGGCCGGACTAGGCGCCCACAGTCGTGAAAAAAGTCCGCTCAGAGACCCCGGAATCGCATTTTTCCAGGGCCGGCCGCGCATCGTTCACAAATGCGTCCAGGTCCTTCCGGGCCTGGTTTTCCGCGGCCTGGTCGACCTGGGCCTCCAGCTTTCCGACGCGATAACGTTCCACGGCAGCGTCGATCCGCTCCTCCGAGAGCTCCGGCATGTCCTGGCGCAGCTGCGCGGCGAAATCTGCCAACCTGGCCTTTGCCTGCTCGCCGATGGTGGTCCGATACGACTCCCGCAATCGCTGGCGCACGCTCGCATAGTCCTGGTCCAGGTAGCCGCCCGCCTGCAGCCAGACCGCCATTTGCCGCGGCCCGTGGCCGGCCTCGGAATCCTCGAGACACTCGGCGAGCTTGCGCACCGGATTGGCTTCCTCGGTTTCGCTGTCGTGGGTCTGCATGTCCAGCGACAACACGGAGTCGGTGGTTGGCATCAGTGCGAACTGATCCAGGCAATAAACCTCGACGTCCGCGGTGGCCGATGGGGCTTCGTCGGTCAGCGCCAGTGTCACGCTGGTCGCCGTCATCAGGCGCTGTCCGCCGGCATCGGCATTGAAGATGACGGTGCCCGCCGCAAGCACGACGGTGACATTGCCACTCGCGTCCGCACTGCGGGTCACGGTCAGGGCGACATGGTTGTCGCTGGTCGAAGCCACGCCGACGCTGACCAGGTTCTTCGCGGCCGCTTCGGCCACGCTCATCTCACCGCCAAGCACGGTTTTGTGCAGCAACAGCGCCGCCAGGACAGCGACGATCACCCACGGCAACCAGCGGCGGACACTCATGCCTTGTTCTCCCGAAAGATCGCCATGGATGCAGGCGAAGCCGTGTACAACAGGCGACGCTTGGCATCGAGCACATAAAGCAGATTGCCGCGCAACCGAAGGTATCCGCCGCTGTCGTTTACGACCGAAACAGCGATGCCATCCTTCAGCGCGTACACCGAGGTCGGCGTCGAAAAAAAGATCAGTCCATCGCCGGCCGCCGCCACCGACTGGATCGGTCCCCATCCGGGCGCTTGCGGCGCCTTGAACATGACCACGGGTTCCGGCCAGGCGACCCGCACGATCATCCCTTGGGTGGCGGCATACGTGCCGTGCGCCGAATCGGCGACCGCAATGAGCGGCTGATCGGTCTGCAACAGAACCTGGAACGACCCATCCTCCAGGAAACGATAGAGACGATGATTTCCGGATTTGCCGCCAAACAGATTGATCGCGCCCGGATGCACTGAAGCGGCGAGACGCGCATCCCGATAGGCGAGCGGAACGCCGTCCACCGGCGTCCCGTCGGGCGCCAAGCTGCCAAGGAATCCGTCAGCGACAGTCAGCATCGCGTCCTGCGTGTCGAACGCGAATTTGTCCGGCACTTCCGCCAGCGCAAGATCGGCGGCCTCGTTCGATTCCGGATCCACGGCATACAATCGTTCGCCAGCGCGCAACACCACGACACCCGTGCTGGTTACGTCGAAGTCCCCATCCAGCGCGCCCAGCGCCCGCAAGGCCTCCGGATCAAGCAGCGTCGTGATCGCCATGCCCCCGGCATGCGCGACCTCGGTCTCGCCCAGGAGACGCGTGGCCTGGACGCCGATTTCGATCAGCCAGAACAAGGCCAGCGCAAGCGCTGCGAAAACGAAATAGCGGGTCTTCCTGCCGCGCCGCCGGTGCCTATTCATAGACCGAAGTCCCACTGCGGCCATCCCAACTGCCTTCCGCCTTCGGCTCGCTGCTCGTGGTCCAGCGTTCGCAACCGGCCTTGTTGCCGGCGCCGACACACATCAATTCCTGGTGCAGCTCCAACTCGCGCGCGGTCGGCGGCTCCGGTTCTGGCGGCGCCTGTGGCGGGGACACGTACGTGCTCGGCTCGCTGGATTCCGGCGCCGACCAGGAATCGCGCACATAACTGTCCTCCAGATAAATCGCCTGCGCGACCGGGTCGGAAACGCGAAGGATCGGCTGCTGCGCGACAGCCACTGGCAGGGGTTCGATGGCAATGGCCTGCGCGACGGCCGGCAGCGGCGCCATCGGCATCGCAGCGGCCACGGGCGCCAACGGCGCATACAAGGTCGGATCCATCGCCAGCGCATAACGCATGCGTCGACGAGCAAGCGGTTGCGAAGGGTTGTCGATCATCACGCGCGAATACAAATTATCGAGGGCATTGCTCGACGCCGTGGCGATCTCTTTGCTCATCTTGTCCCATATCAGCTTGTCCAGCAGCTTGTCGGTGACCTTGTCCACATAGCGCTCGACGACGCTGGCGCGAGCGCCAAACTTGCGCCAGCCCGCCTGCTGCAGCCAGGGCCGCAATGAACTGCGATTACCGATCACCGCAGCCGGCTCCTTGCCCCAGTGCACGTATCTGCGGATGAACCGCGCCACGGGGTCCGACTTCAGGAATCGCTTGAAGCCCAACTGGAGCGCAAATTTCAGGCTGGCGCGGCCCACGGCGTATTCGAAGTGTTTTGCGGTGACGTTGAGCAAGTGGTTGACCTCGCCCGGATCGCCAGAGTCGAGTTGCGTGCCCAACGCACGCAGCCTGGCCTTTGCGGCCTCGGCCTTCGCGCTGTTGCCCTCACCGCGCGCAACCAGACCCTGGATCAGGGCGGCATCCGCATCCAGCAACACGATCTGCGCATCGCGCGTGCGGTCTTCCTTGTCCACCGCCGCCACGCCGATTTCCCGCGAGAAATCGGCCACCTTGTACAGGGCCACTGGAATCTGGCCGAGCGGGATCTTGCCCAGGCCATCGACGATCATCGAATTCCGGACGTCCCGCGCCGTCTCGGCCACGATGGTGTTGATTGGAAGCGGATCCTGTTCGGAGGCGGAAACACACGCCGCGCAGACCAGCAAGGCGCCGCCAAGCAGAGCGCAGGCGAGCCAACGCGGCGTCCGCCGGCCGGGCATGGACTACTGCCTTACCTGGTACATTTTTTTGATGATCGGCGTGTGCCCGATGGGGTTCTCGATCGTTCCGTACTGCTCCAGAAACAGATCGGCCCGTTGGTCGGCCGAAGGTCCGGAGTCATCGACCGTTTCCGAGCTGGAAAACTGCTCGCTGCCGGTGTTCAGTCCGGAGGTGTCGAGGTTCGGGGCGGAACCGACGTTGCCGAAAGACGACTCCAGCGATCCACCGCCGACTGTATTGCCCGGTCCCGGATTCGTGGTCACGCAGCAGCCCGGCGGGCGCGTCTCGACCCGAATCGGCTGCCCGGAGCGCTGTGCCGATGCCGGCGCGATCGCTATGACGAGCAAGCCGGGAAGCAGCC
>JBAZBG010000263.1:0-4233 GCA_041671585.1 Arenimonas sp.
CCCCGCCCCTCTGCGATACTCGGCGTTCAGGCGGCTTCGGCCGCTTTTTGTTGACTTCTGGGGAGCGTGTGCATGTTTGAACTCTACGGTTTACAGCTGGCGCTGGCCTGTGCGGCGATCGCCATTATTTACGGACTGGTCGCGGCGCGCTGGATCATTGCGCAACCGGCCGGCAACGAAAAGATGCAGCAAATTGCTGCGGCCATCCAGGAAGGCGCTGGCGCGTACCTGCGCCGCCAGTACAAGACCATCGCCATCGTCGGCGTGATCTTGTTCTTCATCATCGGCTTCGGCTTGAAGAGCTGGCCCACGGCGATTGGTTTCGCCATCGGCGCAACCCTGTCCGGGTTGGCCGGCTTCATCGGCATGTTCATCTCGGTCCGCGCCAACGTGCGCACCGCGCAAGCAGCCACGCTCGGCGTCAATGCCGCGCTCAACGTCAGCTTCAAGGGCGGCGCCATCACCGGCATGCTGGTGGTCGGTCTGGGCTTGCTCGGCGTCGCCGGCTACTTCATGTACGTGATCGGCAACACTGGCACTACGCAGGAAGCTCTGAACGCGGCGCTGCAACCGATGATCGGCCTCGCCTTCGGTGGCTCGCTGATCTCCATCTTCGCCCGTCTTGGCGGCGGTATCTTCACCAAGGGTGCCGACGTCGGCGCCGACCTGGTCGGCAAGGTAGAGGCAGGAATTCCCGAGGATGACCCGCGCAACCCAGCAGTGATCGCCGACAACGTCGGCGACAACGTAGGCGACTGCGCGGGCATGGCAGCTGACCTCTTTGAAACCTACGCGGTGACCATCATCGCCGCGATGCTGGTGGCCGGCATTGCCTACGGCACCTACGGCTGGGCCGGCGCGATCTATCCGCTGGTGCTCGGTGCGGTGTCGATCCTGGCGTCGATCGTCGGCACCTTCTTCGTCCGCGTCCGCGACGGCGGCAAGATCATGAATGCGCTGTATCGCGGCCTGATCGTTGCCGGCGTGCTCGCCGCTGGCGCGTTCTACTTCGTCACCAAGGAAATGTTCCCGGCCGAATTGGGCATGCCCCTGTTCTGGTGCGCCATGGTCGGCCTGGCCCTGACCGGCGCGCTGGTCGTGATCACCGAGTACTACACCGCCACCGAATACGGTCCGGTGCAGCAGGTGGCCAAGGCGTCGGAAACCGGCCACGGCACCAACGTCATCGCCGGCCTCGCCGTGTCGATGAAGTCGACCGCGGCACCGGTGCTGGCGGTAGCCGCCGCGATCTATGGCTGCTATGAAATCGCCGGCCTGTACGGCATTGCGATTGCCGCGACATCGATGTTGTCGATGGCCGGCGTGATCGTCGCCCTCGACGCCTACGGACCGATCACCGACAACGCCGGCGGCATCGCCGAGATGAGTCACCTGGGTCCGGACATCCGCAAGATCACCGACGCCCTGGACGCGGTTGGCAACACCACCAAGGCGGTGACCAAGGGCTACGCGATCGGTTCGGCCGGCCTGGCCGCGCTGGTCCTGTTCGCCGACTACGCGCACAAGCTGACCGAGGCCGGCATCGTCGCCGACTTCTCGATCAACAATCCGTCCGTAGTGATCGGCCTGCTGATCGGCGGCATGATTCCCTACTTGTTCGGCGCGTTTGCCATGCAGGCCGTGGGCCGCGCTGCCAGCGCAGTGGTGGAAGAAGTCCGCCGTCAGTTCCGCGAGATCCCGGGCATCATGGAAGGCACCGGCAAGCCGCAGTACGACAAGGCGGTCGACCTGCTGACCAAGTCGGCGATCCGCGAGATGATCGTGCCCTCCCTGTTGCCGCTGATCATCCCCGTGCTGGTCGGCAAGTTGCTCGGCGCCGCGGCCCTGGGCGGCCTGCTGATGGGCACCATCGTCACCGGCCTGTTCGTCGCCATCTCCATGTGCACCGGCGGCGGCGCCTGGGACAATGCCAAGAAGTACATCGAGGAAGGCAACCACGGCGGCAAGGGTTCGGAAGCGCACAAGGCCGCCGTCACCGGCGACACCGTCGGCGATCCGTACAAGGACACCGCCGGCCCGGCGATCAACCCGCTGATCAAGATCATCAACATCGTGGCCCTGCTGCTGATCCCGTTGCTGGCCTGATTCGCCGCATCCGGAAACGGAGGGCGCAGGAAACGAAAAAGCCCCGCTTCGGCGGGGCTTTTTTTCGGTCTCCTGCCAGGCGCTAGTCGCCCTTCAGCTCCTTGAGCAAGGCCAGCAGGATCCGGTGCAGCTCGGCGCGCAGCTGGGCAACCCACTGATCGGACTGCTCGGTTCCGTACTGGTCCAGCTCGAGATGTTCCAGCGCATTGCTCTTCTCGGCCAACCAGGCCAATCCCAGCATCAGCGCACCCGAGCGCAGGAAATGCGCGGATTGCCGGACCCCCTCCGGGTCGCGCTTGCCGTAGGCGCTTTCGATCAATCGCATCTGCTTGGGCGCGTCGGAGACGAAGAGGCGGATGAGCTCTTTCATCAGGCCCGGACGCTCGCGCTCCAGCACGTGCAATTGGTCCAGGGTCTGCTGGTCTAGCGGCGGTGTCGTCGGATTCACGGTCTACCTCATGGGTCCTGAGCGGCTAATCTACCCCGGTTCTGCGCCAACTGCGACTGGCCCCGCCCCTCCCGCCCGAGTGATAGCTCAGCGCGCTTGAGCTATGATTCGCGCCCCTCGCCCGCAAGATTCCCGCCAATGGCTCTCGACCTCGTTCCAACCGGCCGCGACGTTCCGCATGGCTTCAACGTGATCATCGAGATTCCGATGAACTCGGAACCGGTGAAGTACGAAGTGGACAAGGCCAGCGGCGCAATCTTCGTCGACCGTGTCCTGACCACGCCGATGCGCTATCCATGCAACTACGGGTACATCCCGCACACCCTGTCCGGCGACGGCGACCCGGCCGATGTGCTGGTGATCATGCCGATGCCGCTGATCCCCGGCTCGGTGATCCGCTGCCGCACGGTGGGCATGCTGAGGATGATCGACGAAGCCGGTGAGGACACCAAGATCATCGCCGTGCCGATCAGCAAAGTATTTCCGGCCTACGATTCGGTGCAGCACGTGGACGACCTGCCGGTGCTGACCAAGGAGCGCATCCAGCATTTCTTCGAGCACTACAAGGACCTGGAGAAGGGCAAGTGGGTCAAGCTGGAAGGCTGGGCCGGCGCCGACGCGGCACGCGCCGAGATCATGGACAGCGTGCAGCGCTACAACGCCACGCCGGAAAAACCCAACTTCTGACTTCAGCCGGGCGCCAGCTGGACCCGGTTCCGCCCCATGCGCTTGGCGCGGTAAAGGGCCGCGTCCGCCGACGCGATCAGGGCGCCGGCCTCGATGGGCGCCCGCGGCCGGTACGCGGCAACGCCCACGCTGATGGTCACGATGCCCCGCCTCGTGTAGCTGTGATCCAGCGCACGCGCTTCGATCGCTGAGCGCAGGCGCTCGGCAAGCGCTGCCGCGTCGTCGCGCTCGGTATCGCCGAGGATGATTACGAATTCCTCGCCACCGTAACGCGCCAGTCGCGCCGGCGTCCCTTCCAGGAAATCCGCGAGTAGCGAAGCCACCTGTTGCAGGCAGCCATCGCCGGCGAGATGGCCGTAGCCGTCGTTGAACGATTTGAAATGGTCGACATCGACCATCAGCAGAGCCACCGACTGATCATGCAGGGCGGCATCGGCCAGCGCCTGTTCGAACCACTGGTCGAAGCAGCGGCGGTTGGCCACGCCGGTGAGACCATCGGTCCGCGACAGGTTCTCGAGCCGGTCGTAGGCATCGCGCAGCTGGGCATTGGTTCGTTGCAGGTTATCGAGCAGATTCGCGATCCGGATCGCACCGGCAATCTGGTCCGCGACGGTTTCCAGGAGCGCGCGCTGACCGCGGAACGCGCCGACGCGCCGACTTTCGGCATTGAGCACGGCAAGGACCTCGCCGTCATGCACCACCGGCACGCAGAGCTCGGCGC
The DNA here is from genome assembly GCA_041671585.1 of Arenimonas sp. Classification (GTDB taxonomy): domain Bacteria; phylum Pseudomonadota; class Gammaproteobacteria; order Xanthomonadales; family Xanthomonadaceae; genus Arenimonas. Next base: position 3,963 of record JBAZBG010000263.1, read on the forward strand.
GCGTGCCGTGCAGCGTATCCACTGAATTGGGATGCTCGCGGGTGTCGTCGACGTCGATGGTGCGGCCGGTCTGCGCGCATTCGCCGACGATGCCGGAACCGAGCGCCCGGTGATAGCCGACAACCACGTCGGTTTCGACCGTGGTGCGGACGGCCTCGCAGACAAAATTGCCTGCGCTGGCGTCGATGCTGGCGCAGGCGACGAACTCCCAACCGAACTCTTCGTGCAGGATATCGACGATGCGCTGCAGCATCGGCCGCAGCGCCAGGTC
>JBAZBG010000264.1:0-4231 GCA_041671585.1 Arenimonas sp.
CCATCGGGCGCCGTCATCGCCTTGGACACCAGGCCGGTCTTGACGCCCTTGATGTCGAAGTAGCGGATCTCGCGGAAGTTGAACAGGCGCTCGTAGTAGTCCGACCACTTCTGCATGTTGCCGAAATACAGGTTGTGCGTGAGGTGGTCGATGAAGGTCAGGCCGAAGCCGACCGGATGCTGGTCGGCGCCGGGAATCGGCGCGTATTCGGCATCGAAGATGCTGCCGGCGTCGCCGTAGCGGTCGACCAGGTACAGCATGCAGTCGCCGATGCCCTTGACCACCGGCGCGTCCACCGCCTTGCTCGCTTCTTTTTCGGTGATCGCTTCGCCACCGTTGGACAGCACCGTGTTCAACACGTCGGCCGCCGGCTTCTTGAAGCGCATGGCAAAGCCGCAGGCGCACGGACCGTGGGCCTTGGCAAAATCGGCGGCGAAGCTGTCCGGATCCTCGTTGACCAGGAAGTTGACGCCGCCCTGGCGGTACACGGTGATCGGCCGGCGCTGGTGACGCAGCACGGCGCTGAAGCCCATGCGCTTGAACAGCGCGTGCAACTGCGTCGCATCGGGCGCGGCGAATTCGACGAATTCGAAACCGTCGATGCCCATCGGGTTTTCGAAAGTGGTCGGCTGCATGCCGAGATTCGGTTGGGCGCTCATGGGAGTCTCCTGCGGTGCGGCTTGCGGTGGGGGGCATTATATAGTTTCATATGAAACTAATGGCAAGTTTGGAAGAGTTATCGCGGCTGCTTCTAACAGACGAATGTCTGGTCAAGCCGCTCCTACAAGGGGCTGGGGAGATGATGGGCGGGAAGCTGGGGGAACATGTGGTGCTGGAGCTGGATCGCTTCCTGCCTTACCGGCTGTCGGTACTGTCGAACCGGATCAGCCAGGACATTGCCCGGCTCTATGGTGAGCGCTTCGGCCTGAACATCACCGAATGGCGAATCCTGGCGGTGCTCGGCCGGTATCCGGACCTGTCGGCTGGCGAGGTGGCCGAGCGCACGGCGATGGACAAGGTGGCGATCAGCCGGGCCGTGGCCACCCTGCTGAAGGACGGCCGGCTCAAGCGCCGTACGCACGCCGACGACCGCCGGCGCTCGGTACTGGCGTTGTCGGCCAAGGGCTGCCGGATTTACGACCAGGTGGCGCCACTGGCGCTGCAACTGGAACGGGAGCTGCTTTCCACGCTGGACGCCGATGAGCGACACTGGCTCGAACGCATCCTCGGCAAGCTCGAGGCGGCGGAGATCGCCCACTCCCGCTGAGCCCGCCGTGACCGAACCGCAACTCAAGCCCAGTACGCCGGAACTGCTGGTGAATTTTCGGCAGGCGCTGGCGGCCCGCCAGTTTGACCAGGCTGAGCGCATCGGCGAAATCGTGTCGGTGCGCGAACCGGGCAATGAAGACGTGATTGCGTTTCTGGTCTCAAGGTCGGTAGCGCGAAACGAGCTTGAGCGCGCGCTGCGCTTTGCCAACATCGCCGTGCAGTCGCGCCCCGACTCGGCGCGCCTGCAGTTTTATCTCGGCACGGCGCTGGCCGCGGCACGGGATTTCGAAGCCGCGCTGGAGGCATTTTGGCAAGCGCGCAAGCATGACCCGGCGATGATGGTCGCGGCGCTGTGGCAGGCCGACCAGGAGCTCGCGCTGGGTCGCGACGAAGCGGCGCTGCGCAGTCAGCTGCAGGCCCTGACCCTGGCCGAACGCAGCGGCCAGCTGACCGGGAATGCGGGCGAAGCCGCTTGACGCCCCCAACCTGTAGGAGCGGCTTCAGCCGCGATGGCTCTTGCGAACCAGAGAAAAACGGCGACCCGCAGGTCGCCGTTTTTGCTTGGAGCTATCGCGGCTGGCTTCCAACAGACGGATGTCTGGTCAGCCGCTCCCACAATGGAGCTATCGCGGCTGAAGCCGCTCCCGCACTGGAGCTATCGCGGCTGAAGCCGCTCCCACAATTCGCAGATTTACTTGACGCCGTGCATTAGTTTGTTGATCAGGGGGGCCAGCAGGAACAGGACGATGCCGGCGCCGAGCAGCGAGTAGAAGCCGAAGGTGTAGCCGCCGAGCGCGGAGGCGATGGTCATGCCGGTCTCGCCACTGACGAAGCTGGCGAAAATGCCGGACAGGTTGTTGCCGATGCCGGTGGACAGGAACCAGCCGCCCATGCCGAGGCCGACCAACCGCACCGGCGCCAACTTGGTGACCATCGACAGACCGATCGGCGACAGGCACAGCTCGCCCACCGACTGGATCACGTAGACCATGAACAAGGTCCAGAACGGGATGTGATTGTTGGCGTCGACCAGGCTGGACAGGGCGTACATCAGCAGGCCGAAGGCCAGGGCGTTGCCGATCAGGCCGAGGCCGAACTTGCGCGGGATCGACGGATTGACGTTCTTGCGCTCAAGTGCGATCCACAGCCAGGCCATGACCGGCGCGAGCGCAATGATCGCCACCGAGTTGACGGACTGGAACCAGGCGACCGGGAAGACGAAGTTGCCCAGATCGCGATTGACGATCTGATCGGCCAGGAAGGTAAAGGAACTGCCGGCCTGTTCGAAGAACATCCAGAACAGGATGTTGAAGGTGAAGATGATGAACATCGCGATTACTTTGTCGCGAGCGACCTTGCCGTCGCGAATACCTTCGATCATCAGCATGATCGCCAGGCCGAGGAACATGGCCAGCAGGACATAGTTCAAGACCACCGCGCCGACGGCAAGCAGGAAGTACACCAGCGGAATGACCAGCACACCACCGACAGCCACCATGACCATGCGCTGCCGGCCCGGTGCATGCGCAGGCGGCAAGCCGATGGAGCCGAGCCCGCGACGGCCGAAATAGAACCAGACCAGGCTGATCAGCATGCCGACGCCGGACGCGAAGAACACGTACTTGTACTCAGGCGCCAGCTCGGTGCCGAACACCCGGTTGGCCAGGATACCGGTGAGGATCGGCGCGATGAATGCGCCCATGTTGATGCCCATGTAGAAGATGGTGAACCCGCTGTCGCGGCGCGGATCCAGCAAGCCATACAGCTTGCCGACCATGGTCGAGATATTGGGTTTGAACAGGCCGTTGCCGACGATGATCGTGGCCAGGCCCATCTTGAAGATGTTCGGATCGGGCCAGGTGATCATGAACAGACCGGCGGCCATGAACACCGCGCCGACCAGGATCGATCGTTGATAGCCGATGACCTTGTCGGCGATATAGCCGCCGAAAATCGCGCCGGCATAAACCAGGGCCAGGTAGGAGCCATAGGTCAGGTTGGCGTCCGCCTGTCCGGTAGCAGAACCGCCGTGGAACTGCGCGACGATGTACAGCACCAGTGCCCAGCGAATGCCGTAGAAGGCGAAACGCTCCCAGAACTCGGACATGAACAGCATCCACAACGGTGCGGGATGGCCCATGACTTGCCTGAACTGTGGAATTGCAACCTCGTTTGGAGGCGTGTCTGCGGCACCGCTCATGCGGCTTCTCCCTGGTAAATCACGTGGGTGGAATAGCGAATTTCGACCGCGCAGCCGGCAAACCGGCCGCGCAAGGCCTGCCAGATTTAACCGTTGCCGCCGGATACGTCAAACATGAATCGTTGCTGCAATGCAGCATCAACTGGCGCTTCCGAGTACCGTGCGCACATCCAGCAGTTCGGGGAAGAAAGTCAGATCCAGGGCTTGCTTGAGGAAGCCGACGCCCGAGCTGCCGCCGGTGCCGCGCCGGAAGCCGATGATCCGCTCGACCGTTTTCATGTGCCGGAAACGCCAGAGCTGGAAGTTCTGTTCGATGTCCAGCAATTGCTCGCATAGCGCATAGGCTTCCCAGTGCGCGTCGGTGTCTTCGTAGATGCGCTTGAACACCGGCACCAGGCGTTCGTCGCGGGCATGCGGCACGGTCCAGTCGCGTTGCACGCGGTCGGCCGGAATGTCGTGGCCGTGGCGGTGCAGGTAGCGCAGGAATTCGTCGTACAGGCTCGGTGATTCCAGCGTGCGCACCAGCTCCGCCTTCGCCACCGGGTCGTGCGCGAACACCGCGACCATGTCTGAGTTCTTGTTGCCGAGCAGGAATTCGATCAGCCGGTATTGCAGCGATTGGAAACCGGAGGCCGGGCCGAGCACGTGGCGAAATTCCAGGTACTCGTTCGGCGTCAAGGTTTCCAGCACGCCCCATTGTTCGAACAACTGGCGCTGCACTTGTTTGACCCGGGCCAGGATCTTCTGCATCGGCGCCACTTC
>JBAZBG010000265.1:0-4220 GCA_041671585.1 Arenimonas sp.
GCGAGCGCGCGATACGCAATGCCCGCAACGATGTCGACGACCCATTCCCGCACCTCACGGTACGCAGCGCGCAGACCCTGGACGCCGCCGGACAGGCGCGCTTGCGCCGCTTGCTGCGTTGGCGCGATGCCGAGGCGCGGCGCTCGGACCGGCCGAAAAGTTGGGTGCTCGACAACGAACTGGCCGTGCAGCTCAGCCGCCGCCCAATCGAAGGTTTCCAGCAGTTCAACGCCGTGCTCGATGCCAATCCCAAGGCGCCGCGAAAAGCCCGGCGCGAATTGTGGGACCTGCTGGAAGCGCCACTCAGCGATGAAGCGCGTGCCCTGCCGCTCAATCGCAGCGGCGAAACGCTTGACAAGCAACGGCTCAAGAACTTGCAGGAGGCGGTGGCGCAACTCGCGCAAGCGCTGGATGTACCCGACGGCCTGCTCTGCGCACGCAAGCATCTGGAGCTTTTACTCGAAGGTCGCGGCTGGCCCGGAACGCTGGAAGGATGGCGACGCAGCCTGCTCGAACCAGTGCTGACGCCCCTGCTCCCTTGACAAGTCAACCTCGCATCGGTTCCACTCGATCCATGACGATTCTCGGTACCACCACGACTATTACGACCTCCACCAGTCCGGTGCGGTCGGTCGTGCGCGAGTAGGTTTCGCAGAACAAAACGGCCCCGCACCTCGACGAGGATGCGGGCGCCAACCCCCATCCCGCCGAGCCCGGGGCCTCCCACGGAGGCAATATGCAAGTGCTCGGCAACCAACAAGCAATCCATCCCGCATCGGGTGCGCCCGCCGTGCCGGTGACCGCAGACGCGTGGATCGCGCACAAGTTCGGCGGAACCTCGCTGGCCGATGCGGACTGCCTCCGGCAAGTCGCTTCGTTACTGCGCGCGCGCCCGGAACGCCATCAGGCCATCGTGGTTTCGGCGATGCGCGGCGTCACCGACGCCCTGTTGGCGCTTGCGATCTCGGCTTCGCGTCGAGAAACGGGCTGGGGCGATGTTTTCTCCAGCGTGCGCGAGCGGCATTTGCGCGCGACGCGCGAGTTGCTGGGCGCGCGGGCGCAGCCGACGCTGGATTGGTTCGGCCGGCAATTCGTGGAACTGGAAGCCATGCTGCAGGCGCTGTCGGTGCTCGGCGCGCCCGGCCGCGAAGCGCTGGAGCGGATCCAGGGCCTTGGCGAGGTGTATTCGGCGCAGTTGGTGGCGCAGTACCTGCAGGACATCGGCGAAGAGGTGAGCTGCCTGGATGCGCGCGACGTGTTGGTGATCCGGCATGGCGAACTGGGCGTCACCGTCGAATGGGACGCCACGGCGCAGCACCTGGCTGCGTGGCGCGAAGCGAATCCGCAGCGACGCGTGGTCATTACCGGATTCATCGCCCGCGACGGCGAAGGCCGCGCGACAATCCTGGGCCGAAACGGCAGCGACTTTTCCGGCGCCATTTTCGCCGCGCTGTTCGGAGCCAGCGAGCTGCATATCTGGACCGACGTCGATGGCATCCTGTCGGCGGATCCGCGCCTGGTTCCGGAAGCGGTGCCACTGGCGGCGCTGTCCTATCACGAAGCGTTCGAACTGGCTTACTTCGGCGCCAAGGTTATCCACCCGCAGACTCTGACGCCCGTACTGGCGCGCAGCGTGCCGGTGATCATCCGCAACACCTTCAATCCGGACTTTGCCGGCACCCGCATCACGGCCTCCCGCTGCGATGCGGCCGGTCCGGTGAAGGCATTGACCTTGTGCCCGGACCTGGCGCTGCTCAATGTCGAGGGCGCCGCGATGATCGGCGTTCCCGGCACGGCGCAGCGCGTCTTCGATGCGCTGCGCCGTGCCGATGTCTCGGTGGTCATGATCTCCCAGGGCTCGTCCGAACAATCCATCTGTTGCGTGGTGCGCGCGGCCGAAGCGAGCCGTGGCGAGCGCGCGCTGCAGGACGCCTTCGAACCGGAGTTGCAGCGTGGCCAGATCCAGGCCGTGACGCTGACGCCGGACATCAGCGTGCTGGCCGCCGTTGGCGACAGCATGGCCGGCACGCCGGGCGTGGCCGCGCGCCTGTTCGGCGCGCTGGCGCACGCGCAGGTCAACGTCTGCGCCATTGCCCAGGGTGCATCGGAACGGAACATTTCCGTCGCCGTGCTCAGCCGCGACGCGACCCGCGCGTTGCGCGCCGCGCACGCCAGCTTCTGGCTCTCGCCGCAGACCATTTCGATCGGCGTGATCGGCTCCGGCAAGGTTGGCGCAGCCCTGCTGGAACAACTGCGCGACGCGATCCCGCGCCTGCGCCGCGAGGCGAAACTGGATCTGCGCGTGCGTGCCCTGGCCAATAGCCGGCACCTGTGGCTGGACGAACTGGGCGCCGGCACGGGCGACTGGTCACGGCAACTGCGTGAGTCGTCGCAGCCCTGCGACCTTGACCGGTTCACTGCCCACGTGCACACCGACCACCTGCCCCACGCGATCATCATCGATTGCAGCGCCAGCGACGCCGTTGCGGCGCGCTACGCGGGCTGGCTGGCGCAGGGTATCCATGTAGTCACGCCGAACAAGCACGCCGGTGCAGGCGCGCTCGAGCGCTACGAGGCCATTCGCGAAGCCAGCGTGCACAGCGGCGCCCGTTTCCGTTACGAAGCGACGGTCGGCGCCGGCCTGCCGGTAATCCAGACGCTGCGCGACCTGATCGACACCGGCGATACGCTGCACAGCGTCGAGGGCATCTTCTCCGGAACCCTGGCCTGGTTGTTCAACAGCTACGACGGCCGGCAGCCGTTTTCCGCGCTCGTGCGCGAAGCCCTGGCATTGGGCTACACCGAACCGGATCCGCGCGACGATCTTTCCGGTACGGACGTTGCCCGCAAGCTGGTGATCCTGGCGCGCGAAGCGGGCCTGCCTTTGTCGATCGAGCAGGTGCAGGTCGAAAGCCTGGTGCCGATTTCGCTCGCCACCGCGAGTGCGGACGAGTTTCTCGAGCGCCTCGGCGAAGCCGATGCCGGCATGGCCGAACGTCACGCGCGGGCGCAGCGTGCCGGCAAGGTGCTGCGTTACGTGGCGCGGCTCGACGCCTCGGGCCAGGCCAGCGTCGGCCTGGCCGAGATCGCCAGCGAACACGCCTTCGCCCACCTGCGCCTGACCGATAATATCGTGCAGTTCACGACCCGCCGCTACGCCAGCAATCCGCTGGTCGTGCAAGGGCCGGGGGCGGGTCCGGAGGTGACCGCCGCCGGTGTATTTGCCGATTTGCTGCGGGTGTCCGCGGCGCTTGGAGCCCGACTATGACGCCACACCAGGCGACTGCTTTTTCGCCCGCCAGCGTCGGCAATGTCGGTGTCGGCTTCGACATCCTCGGACATACCGTCGCCGGCGCTGGCGATCAGGCGCTGGTTCGCCGTATCGACGAACCGCTGGTGCGCATCAGCGCCATTCGCGGCGTGGTCGCCGGGCTGCCGCTCGCCGCGCAACACAACACGGCCGGGGCGGCGCTGATCGCTTTGCGAGAATCGTTGGCCCTGCCCTTCGGGTTCGAGCTCGAGTTGGACAAGGGCATTGCGCTCGGTTCGGGCATGGGCGGCTCGGCAGCGTCCTGCGTTGCGGCGCTGGTTGCTGCCAATGCGCTGCTGGACTTGCCCTTGAGTCGCGAGGCGCTGTATCCGTTCGCACTGCAGGGCGAAGCGATCGCCAGCGGCGGACTGCATGGCGACAACGTCGGCGCGATGCTGCTCGGCGGGCTGGTGCTGGCGACACGCAATCGCCTGGTCCGGCTGGCGGTGCCCGGCGAATGGCATTGCGCGCTGGTGCATCCGGATGCCGTCCTGGAAACACGGCGGGCGCGGGAGGCCTTGAAGGGCGCCTACGCGCTCGATGAATTCGTCGCGCAAAGCGCCAACCTCGCCCTGCTCATCGCCGGATGCCTTCATGGCGATGCGGCGCTGGTACGTGAAGGACTCAACGATGTCCTGGTGGAGCCGCGGCGGGCGCCGCTCATCGCCGGTTTCGCGGAGGTAAAACGCGCCGCGCTCGACGCCGGCGCGATGGGCGCCAGTATTTCCGGCGCCGGGCCCAGCGTGTTTGCCTGGTGCGAATCGCGTGCTGATGCCGAATCGGCCATGGCCGGGATGCGCGCCGCATTTTCAGACGCTGGTTTCGAAAGTCAGGGTTATGTTTCCCCAATCGCGGGACCGGCCGCCGAGCTGTTGCCGTGAAATTCACCAGCACACGCGGGCAGTCTGCC
>JBAZBG010000266.1:0-4216 GCA_041671585.1 Arenimonas sp.
CCTGGCGGAACCCAAAAAAAAGACGCCGCCCGGGCGAGCAGGCGGCGTCTTCGTCAGCATCCCTGCCAACTCGCTACTGTGTCGCTAGTAGCGTGGCTCGATCATCTTGATCTGGTTCGACTATAGGAAGCGCCGCCGCCGCGCTCCGTACGTTTTCGCACATAACGGCCTCGCGTTTTGGAAGCATTCATGCCCGGCGGACAGCGCGAGCGGCGTCCTGAGCTCGCCGCCGGGACGACCCGATCACGAGCTTCCTGGCGTCAACAATAAAATTTCTGCAAAAAACAGGCGTTTTAGGCTTGGCGGCAGCACAAACTTGGCCTACATTTCGTCTACCTAGGGGATTTCCAGGTACCCGCTCCATCCACCCATCCAGAACCACCGGGATATAAAAAATGAAGAAGACCAAGAAAGTTGCGACGAAGAAGGCTGCTCCGGCCAAAGCTGCCGCCAAGCCGGGCCCGCTGAAGCCGATCAAGGACGCCCTGAGCAAGTCCCAGCTGGTCGCTCATCTCGCCGAAGCCAGCGGCGTCCTCGCCAAGGACGTGCGCGCTTTGTTGGCCGCGCTGGAACAAACCGTCGCTGCCTCCGTGCACAAGAAAGGCGCTGGCTCCTTCACCCTGCCAGGCCTGCTGAAGATCACTGCGGTCAGCGTTCCGGCCAAGCCGAAGCGCAAGGGCGTCAATCCTTTCACCAAGGAAGAACAGTGGTTTGCCGCCAAGCCTGCGACCACCAAGGTCAAGGTTCGTCCACTGAAGAAGCTCAAAGACGCCGCCGCCTGAGCGACGCGTCGCCGGACAAGAAAAAGGGCCTCATTCGAGGCCCTTTTTTTACGCCCGCTCCCTGGGACTTCCGCGAACAAGCGTCAGTGCTTGTTGCGATCGAACAGCTGCTTGCCATCGGGATGCGGAACATCCGCCCTGATCTCGACTGGCTTTTCCTCCTGGTTCCATCCTTCGCCCGGCGGGAAAAAGTCGCTCGCCTTGAGTTCGGTCGTGCGCGGCTCCGGCGAGGTGGCGGGCGTCTGACGGGTGGTTTCCGTGCTCATGTAGGTCTCCTTTTTCGAACGGTAGACAAGTGGATATGGCTGGAAGTGTTGCCACCTGGTGTGACGGTCGCTACACCACACCGTGGCACCGCGTGTATTAATTCCGCCTGAAGCGCGCGCAGTCGTCTGGACGCGCAGTGAGACGCAATATCCTGTCATTACTCTTGATGAACCCCGGCCCATTATTCGCTCGCGATTATGCCGTGGCAACTCCGGATTTCGGCGTCGTGTGCGATCATGGCGGCTCTCCATTTTCGGGCATCCCATGGCTGCTTTCGGCGCAAATTTCCAGATCGGCGAGCTGAGGAATTATCGGGGACCGGGTTTGTTTCTCGGTGCCGGCATCCTGGCTGGGCTGATCGTGTTCCTGGTCTGGTTTACGGCGCTCCCTTCGAACGACGAACAAGCGCTTGCAGTGCCGCCACCCGCCGCTGCCGGTGGCTTGAACGATCCCCTGACCTTGGGAGGGAGCAGCGCCGGTGGCGTTACCGGCGCGCCGACTGCGGGCCAGACTAGCGCCCCGCTGGCGCCGGAAATCGATAGCGAGTCCATCGACGGCGAAGTGGCGACTGACGAGTTTGGCGCGCCGCTGGTAACCGACGCGGCAGCAGATTCCACCCAGCAGGGCCTGATCAGCGACGAACAGGCAATCGCGAACGGCTTGTTGGATGTGGCGCCCGCCGTGGGCGCGCAAACGCCGCCGGCGCCTGTTCTGCAAACCTACTATGTGGAGGTCATGCCGGAGCCCGGCGTGATCGAATCCCTGGAAGTGCATGCCGAGTCCGCCGAACACGCGCGCTCGATAATCCGCGAGTTCCGCAGGAATCCGCGCATCATCCGCGGCCCGTCGACGCAGCCACTGGATTAGGGCGTTGGCGCTGGATTGCTGAGTTTGAGCAGGCGGCCGCCCGGTCCATCTTCCAGTAACCAGATTTCGCCGGCCGGGCCTTGCTCGACCTCGCGGATGCGTTGGCCCATGTCGTAGCGGGCCGCCTCGCGCGCGCGGTCGCCGTCGAACTCGACGCGGACCAGCGCTTTCGACGCTAATCCCGCGAGCAGTGCGTCGCCGCGCCAGTCGGGGAACACCGCGCCCGAGTAGAAGATCATGCTCGCCGGCGCGATCACCGGCGTCCAGCTGATCTTCGGGGCTTCGAATTCCGGCGCCGTGCCGTGGTCGGGAATGTCGGAACCGTCGTAGTGATTGCCGTTGGAAACCTTCGGCCAGCCGTAGTTGCGGCCGCGTTCGATCAGGTTCAACTCATCGCCACCTTTCGGCCCCATCTCCGCCACCCACAGGCGAGCCTGCGCATCGAAGGCCATGCCGAGCAGGTTGCGATGGCCGAGCGTCCAGATCTGCGCGCTCACCGGACCCTGGCCGACAAAGGGATTGTCCGCGGGCGTGGATCCGTCATCGTTGAGCCGCAGGACCTTGCCCAGGTTGCTGCGCATATCCTGTGCGGGATCGAAATGCTGGCGCTCGCCGGAACTGATCCACAACTTTCCATCCGGGCCGAAGGCAATGCGATGACCGTAGTGGCCGCGGCCGTCGACCTTCGGCACCTGGCGCCAGATCACCGTCAGCTCCGACAACGCGCCGCCGCCCTCGGCATCGAAGGTGAGCCGGGCCCGCGCCACCGCCGCGCCACGCGTGTCGCGTTCGCCTTTCTCCGCGTAACTCAGGTAGATCCATCCGTTGCTGGCGAACTGCGGGTGCGGCACCACGTCGCCGAAGCCGCCCTGGCCGCCGTAATCGACTGCCGGCGTGCCGGTGACCGTGGCGATTTTGCCGCCGGGCTTGAGCAGCTTGAGCGCGCCGCGTTTTTCCGTGACCAGCAGGCGGCCGTCAGGCAGGAAACTCATCGCCCAGGGCTCGTTGAATGTTGCGACTTCGGCAACGGCGAACGTCGGGGCGCTAGCCGCCGGCGCGCGGGTTTCGCGCGCGGAACCGGGCGCGGCCGGATCGCCCTGGACGTTGCAGCTGCTGAGCAATGCGACGCTGAGCGTCGCGACAAGCAAAGGTTGGTTCACGATCTGGCTCCGGTGTAAGGGGTTCGCGTGGCGCGCCTTGCCCGGCGTGGTCGGCTGCGCCATCATCGGACAGCCCCGCCGTCCCGATGTTACCGCTGTTGCGATGTCGGCGCGCCGGGCACCCCATGCCACGGAGGGACGCAAAAAATGGAAACGATGACGATGTTGCGGGTCGCGGCGCTGTTGTTTGTCATCGCCGCCGCTGGCGGTCTGCTCATGGCCGGCATTCGGCTTGCCGGTAATCGCAATCCGCCGATCTGGCTGGCGTACGGCCACGGCCTGCTGGCCGGGGCGGGCCTGACGCTGCTCATTTATCCTGCCGCCACGGTTGGCATTCCGCAGCGTGCGCTGATTGCGCTGCTGCTCCTGCTCGCCGCGGCGGCCGGGGGTTCCGCCTTGAACCTGCTGTATCACTGGCAGCAGCGGACTCTGCCCAAACCATTGATGTATGGCCACATGCTGCTCGCCGTTGCCGGCCTGGCCACGCTCGTCACCGTGGTGGTCTGAGCCATGAGCGGTTTTGATTTGAGCGCGCCAACCGAGGCTCAGCGACAGGCGCTGGGCGCCGGCTTGAGCGACGATGAGCGGCGCGTGCTGCTCGATCACGGCACCGAGCGTGCGTTCTGCGGCGTGTTTCTGGACAACAAACTCGACGGCGTCTACACCTGCCGCTTTTGCGGCTTGCCCCTGTTCCGTTCCAGCGCGAAGTTCGACTCCGGCACTGGCTGGCCCAGCTTTTTCAAGCCGTTCGATCCGGCGCATGTGCGCGTGTTGCGCGATACCAGCCACGGCATGATCCGCGACGAAATCGTGTGCGCGCGCTGCGGCAGCCACCTGGGCCATGTCTTTCCCGACGGGCCGCCGCCCACCGGCGAACGGCACTGCCTTAATTCGGTGTCGCTGGCCTTCACGCGCAGCGGCGAGCGCTTGCCTGATGTTCTGGGGCGCGGCGGACCCGAGGCGCAAGCGGTCTAGCCAAGCGGTCGGGCGGATCGCACTGGCGCAGCGTCTAGCCGCGCACGGCCGCGGGAGTGGCGGTTTTTGAATTCCTGGTAGCCATGTTTCGCTCCAGAGTAGTGGCGGCGACGCTTTAGCGCTGCATCGCCAGCGGATCCAGGCGGGCCAGCGCGCTGCAGCCGT
>JBAZBG010000267.1:0-4214 GCA_041671585.1 Arenimonas sp.
TCGCCTTTCTCGGCGCGACGGTGCTGCGCGACTTCGGCGCCGAGGTGTTCGTCGTCGAATTGGTCACCATCGCCTTCCTGCGCGAATTCGGTGTGCTGCTCACCGCCATCCTGCTGGCCGGCCGCACCGCCAGCGCGTTCACCGCGCAAATCGGCGCGATGCAAAGCGGCGAGGAGATCGACGCGATCCGGACCCTGGGCCTGGACCCGATCGAACTGCTGGTGCTGCCGCGACTGTTCGCGCTGCTGACCATGCTGCCGCTGCTGACCTTCATCGCGATGATGGCCGGCCTGCTCGGCGGCCTGGCGGTGTGCGTGGCCAACCTGGGCATGTCGCCGGAAATGTTCCTCAGCCGCATGGACGAAACCATCGAGGCCCGGCACTTCTGGGTCGGCATCTCCAAGGCGCCCATTTTCGCCATCGTCATCGGCCTGATCGGCTGCCTGGAAGGATTCCAGACCCAGGGCACGGCGCAGTCGGTTGGCGAGCGGACCACCTCAAGCGTGGTGCAAACCATTTCGCTGGTGATCCTGCTCGACGCCGCGGCGGCCTTGTTCTTCATGGAGATGGGTTGGTGAGCGCGGTGGCCGCTCCTGCCGCGGAACCGGCGATCCGCGTGCGCGGCCTGGACAACAGCTTCGGCGACCAGGTCATCCACAAGAACCTGGACCTGGACGTACGTCCCGGCGAGATCATCGGCGTGGTCGGCGGCTCGGGCACCGGCAAGTCGGTGCTGATGCGCGCGATCCTCGGACTGCGCCGGCCGCAAGCGGGCGAGATTGAAGTCCTGGGGGTCAACGCGTTGTCCGATAACGTTCGCGAGCGCTTGAAGATCGAACGCAACAGCGGCGTGCTCTACCAGAACGGCGCGCTATTCTCCTCGCTCACCGTGGCCGAGAACGTCATGGTGCCGCTGAAGGAACACCATGCCGAGCTGCCGCTGGACCTGATCCACGACCTGGCCATCCTGAAGATCCGCCTGTCCGGCTTGCCCGACAATGCGGCGGACAAACTCCCCGCCCAGTTGTCCGGTGGCATGCGCAAACGCGCTGCGCTGGCCCGCGCCCTGGCGCTGGACCCAGCCCTGCTGTTTCTCGACGAACCCACGGCCGGCCTGGATCCGATCAGCGCCGCCGCGTTCGACCAACTCATCCTCAGCCTGCAGCGTGCGCTTGGCCTGACTGTATTCCTGATCACCCACGATCTGGATACCCTGTACACCATCTGCAATCGGGTGGCGGTGCTGGCCGATGGCCGCGTGCTGGTCAACGCGCCGCTGAAGGAAGTAGAGAACTTCGATCACCCGTGGGTGCAGGAATATTTCCACGGGCCGCGTGGCCGCGCCGCGCAGTCGGCACAGGAGCACTTGTAATGGAAACCCGGGCCAATCACGTCCTCATCGGACTGTTCACGATCATCGTCACGCTGCTGGCGGTTTTCTTCGCCCTGTGGGCGGCGAACTACACGTCCAACCGCAACTGGGACGAATACGACGTGGTCTTCAAGGAGGCGGTTACCGGCCTGGGCAACGGCGGCATCGTGCAATACAACGGCATCAACGTCGGCGAAGTGCGCAGGCTGTCGCTGGATCCGCGCGACCCGCGGAAAGTGATCGCGCGCATCCGCCTGCAGGCCGATACCCCGGTGAAGATCGACACCAAGGCCAAGCTCGCTTTCGTCGGCCTGACCGGCGTGGCGCAAATCCAGCTCTCGGGCGGGCTGCCGGAAAGTCCGCGGCTGCTGCCGACATCCGGGCAGAAGGTGCCGGTGATCGCCACGCAGCCGTCGGCCCTGCAGAACATCGCCGAAGCCGCCAACGACATCGCCGAACGCCTGCGCACGATCCTCAGCGACGACAACATCAAGCGCATTTCCGTCACGCTCGACAACCTGGACACGCTGAGCACCAGCCTTGCCAACGAAAAAGAAGGCGTCGCCGCGCTGCTCAAGGACTTGCGCGGCGTCAGCGCGCAGTTGAACGCTACGCTGGCCAAGGCGCAGGGCACCCTGGGCACCGTCGACAAGGGCGTGCAGGACTTGCCTGAAGTGATGAAGCGGCTCGAGCGCACGCTGGCGCAATTCGAGGCCGTGGGCTCCAATGCCAACTCGCTGATCGGCGAAAACCGCAAGGCGATCGCCGGTTTTACCCAGGACGGGCTGACCCAGGTCGGCCCCACCCTGGCCGAATTGCGCGTGCTGCTGCGTGACCTGCGGCGCGTGGTTGCCGGGCTCGACCGCAATCCCGGCGGCTACATCACCGGCCGTACCCGTCCCGAGGAGTTCGAACCAAAATGATCGCGATACTTCGTGGAATGCTAGCCCCCTCCGCCCTGCTAGCGGTCAGGTTCCGCTCCCCGCTAGCAGTCAGGTCTCGCTACCTGCTACTGCCCCTGGCCCTCGTAGCCCTTACCAGCTGCAGCATCCTGCCCAAACGCGAGCCCACCGCCATCTACGAGCCCGCGCGCGTCACGCAAGCCGCGCAGGCCGACTGGCCGTCGGCAAACTGGTCGCTGCTGGTGGCCAGGCCGACGGCAAGCCAGCTGTACGAGACCGACCGCATTACCGTGCGCCCGGCGCCCGGCGCCCTGCAGGTCTACAAGGCCGCGAGCTGGTCCGACCTGGTGCCGAATCTATTGCAGACCGCGCTGGTGCGCAGCTTCGAAGACTCACAGAAGATCATGACGGTGGCGCGGCCTGGCGGCGCGGTGCGCGGCGAGTACCAGCTGATGACGGAAGTGCGCAGCTTCGATTCTGTCTACGTGCAAGCCGGGCAACCGCAGGCTGTGGTCGAAGTGCATGTCAAGCTGATCCACAGCATGGATGGCGAAGTGGTCGCGGCGCGCACCTTCAAGGAAGCCGAGCTATCGCGCGGCGAGGAACTCGGCGCCGTGGTCGACGCGTTCTCGCGCTCGCTCGATCGAATCTCCATCCAGGTGGTTGGCTGGACGCTCAGCAACGGTAGCCGGCATGCGGCCGCGTCGAAGGCACGCTAAGCGCGTGGCGCCAAAACCTGCCTGAAGGTGAGGTTGATCCGTGCACCGGGCACGGTTCGGGTGCGCGGCAGGGCGTGCCGATAATTGCGCTGGGTATCGCCGCGCATCAGCAACAGGCTGCCATGCGGCAGTTCCAGCACGAGTTTGCCTTCGGGCTGCCGACGGTGCTTGAGGATGAAGCGTCGGCTTGCGCCCAGGCTGATCGACGCAATCACCGGCTGCGGCCCGAGTTCGCGTTCATCGTCGCTGTGCCAGCCCATCGCATCGCGACCGTCGCGATACAGGTTGGCAAGCACCGAGTTGAAACGCACGCCCGCGATGGCGCCGAGCCGGTCGCGTACCGGCAGCAGCGCCGGGGGCCAGGGCCGGGGCTGGAAGCACACGCCGGAGTAGACGTAGCTGGCGTCGGCATCGCCGATCCAGCTGCTCATCCGCGGCGAATCGACCATGCGGCCGAACAAGCGGATGCGATGCACCTCCCAGTCGATGGTTGAGCGCAAGCTGTCGAACAGCGCGTCGGCCTGTGCGGCCGGCAGCCAGTGCCGGTCCAGCTGCAGCGACGCGCCAGGGAGCGGAATTTCCTCAAGCACCGGCAAAGTCTCCTTGATTGCCGCGTCAGCGGCAAACCGCGACAATTGGCCACCGAACAGGAGTACGCAAAATGACCGAACGCGATGTCATGGAATACGACGTGCTTGCGGTCGGCGCCGGTCCGGCCGGACTGGCCTTTGCCATTCGGCTCAAGCAGCTCAAGCCGGAACTGAGCGTCTGCGTAATCGAGAAGTCCTCGACCATCGGCGCCCATATTCTTTCCGGCGCCGTCATCGAACCTGGCCCGCTCGACGATCTGCTGCCCGGTTGGCGCGCGAATCCACCGGCAATGTGCGTACCGGCGACCGACGATGAGTTCTGGGTGCTGAGCAAGACGGGTGGCTTCAAGCTGCCGATCGTTCCGCCGCAAATGAATAATCACGGCAATCTGATCGTCTCGCTGGGCGCCATGTGCGCCTGGCTGGCGCCGCAGGCCGAAGCGCTGGGCGTGGAAATCTATCCGGGCTTTGCCGCTGCCGAAGTCTTGTTCGACGACGCCGGGGCAGTCAATGGCGTGCGCATCGGCGACATGGGCGTGGCCAGGGACGGCTCGCACAAACCCGCGTACACGCAGGGCATCGACATCAGGGCGCGCATCACCGTACTCGGCGAAGGCGCCCGCGGCCACCT
>JBAZBG010000268.1:0-4192 GCA_041671585.1 Arenimonas sp.
CCTCGCCGAGGATGCGCACACCCAGGCGAGGCCCCGGGAACGGATGCCGATAGACCATCTCGCGCGGCAGGCCCAATTCGACGCCGATGCGGCGCACTTCATCCTTGAACAGTTCGCGCAGGGGCTCGACCAGGCCGAGCTTCATGTCCTTGGGCAGCCCGCCGACGTTGTGATGGCTCTTGATCACGTGCGCCTTGCCGGTCTTGCTGCCCGCCGATTCGATGACGTCGGGATAGATCGTGCCCTGCGCCAGCCATTTCACGCCCTGCAGCTTGGCCGATTCCTCATCGAAGATTTCAATGAACAGACTGCCGATGATCTTGCGCTTGGCTTCGGGATCGGAAACGCCGGCCAGTGCGGCGAAGTAGCGATCCGCCGCGTCCACGCGAATCACGTTCAGGCCCATGTGCTCGGCGAACATCGCCATCACCTGGTCGCCCTCGTGCCAGCGCAGCAGGCCGGTGTCGACGAACACGCAGGTCAGGCGATCGCCGATGGCCTTGTGCAGGAGCGCGGCGACCACCGACGAATCGACGCCGCCAGACAGGCCGAGCAGCACGTTCTCGTCGCCGATCAGCGCATGCACCCGCTCGATCTGGTCCTCGATGATGTTGGCCGCGGTCCACAAGGTCTGGCAACCGCAGATATCGACCGCGAAGCGGCGCAGCATGGCCTCGCCCGATTTGGTGTGGGTGACCTCGGGATGGAACTGCACGCCGTACCAGCGGCGCGTCTCATCGGCCATGGCGATGATCGGCACGACTTCGGTACGCGCAGTGACGTTGAAGCCCTCGGGAATCGCGGTCACGCGATCGCCGTGACTCATCCAGACATCGAGCGTCGGCGGCGACCCGGCGTGGTCCTTCAAGCCGTCGAGCAGCGAGCATTCGGACGTCACCTCGACCTCGGCGTGGCCGAACTCGCGATGGTGTCCGCCCTCGACGCCGCCGCCAAGCTGCATCGCCATGGTCTGCATGCCGTAGCAGATACCGAGGATCGGCACGCCGGCGTCGAAGACTTCGCGCGGAGCGCGTGGCGAGCCCGCTTCGGTGGTCGACTCGGGCCCACCGGAAAGGATGATGCCCTTCGGCGCGAAGCGCGCAATCTCGGCCGGATCGTGATCCCAGGCCCAGACCTCGCAGTAAACGCCGAATTCGCGGACGCGGCGGGCGATCAATTGCGTGTACTGCGCGCCGAAATCGAGGATGAGGATCTTGTCGCTATGAATGTCGGTCATTTACCACTCGTCTTGTGCTCGTTCTACTGGCGGTGTCGGCCAGGCGGCGTCAGGTCATCCGGTAGTTCGGCGGTTCCTTGGTGATCTGGACATCGTGCACATGGCTTTCGCGGGTGCCTGCCGTGGTGACGCGAACGAACTTGGGACGCGTCCGCATGTCCTCGATCGTTGCGCAGCCGACGTAGCCCATCGAGGCGCGAATGCCGCCAGCGAGCTGGTGCACGATGTTGGCCAGCGGGCCGCGGTACGGAACCCGGCCCTCGATGCCTTCAGGCACCAGCTTGTCGGCGTCCGACGCATCCTGGAAATAGCGATCCTTTGAACCCAGCTCCATCGCCCCGAGCGATCCCATGCCGCGATAGCTCTTGTAGGAACGTCCCTGGAACAATTCCACCTCGCCCGGGCCCTCTTCGGTGCCGGCGAACAATCCGCCGATCATCACCGTGCTGGCGCCGGCAACCAGCGCCTTGGCGATGTCGCCGGAGTAGCGGATGCCGCCATCGGCGATCACCGGGATACGGCCCTTCAATACTTCGGCGACCATCGCGACCGCAGTGATCTGCGGCACGCCGACGCCGGCAACGATGCGCGTGGTGCAGATCGAGCCCGGACCGACACCGACCTTTACTGCATCCGCGCCATGATCCATCAAGGCCAGCGCGGCGTCGCCAGTGACTATGTTGCCGCCGATCACCTGCACGTTCGGGAAATTCTTCTTCACCCACTGCACGCGGTCGAGCACGCCTTGCGAATGACCGTGTGCGGTGTCGACCACGATCACGTCGACGCCGGCAGCGACCAGCGCTTCGACGCGGGCCTCGGTATCGCCACCAACGCCGACTGCGGCGCCGGCGAGCAGGCGCTCGGCGAAATCCTTGGCAGCGTTGGGGTTGTCGCGGGCTTTCTGGATGTCCTTCACGGTGATCAAACCGCGCAGGCGGAACTCCTCATCGACCACCAGCACCTTTTCGATGCGGTACTTGTGCATCAGCGCCAGCACTTCCTCATCCGAAGCGCCCTCGCGCACCGTTACCAGGCGATCCTTCTTGGTCATGATGTGGCGGACCGGATCGTCGAGCTTGGTTTCGAAACGCATGTCGCGGCTGGTGACGATGCCAACGAGCAGGCCGTTGTCCACGACCGGCACGCCGGAAATGTTGCGCGCGCGCGTGAGTTTGAGAACCTCGCCAATCGTCGTCGCGGGCCCGACGGTGAACGGGTCGCGGATGACGCCGGCCTCGAACTGTTTCACCTGCGCCACGTGCGCCGCCTGCATCTGCAGGCTCATGTTCTTGTGCAGGATGCCGATGCCGCCGAGCTGGGCCATGGCGATGGCCAGGCGCGCTTCAGTCACGGTGTCCATCGCCGCCGACACGATTGGCAGGTTCAGGCGAATGCCGCGGGTGAGCTGGGTCGAGAGATTCACGTCCTTGGGCAGGACCGTGGAGTGAGCGGGAACGAGGGAGACGTCGTCAAACGTCAACGCTTCGGCCTGGATGCGCAGCATGGGCGGCTCCGGGGATCAGGAAGCGACTAATTATAGCCGTTTTTACAGCCCATCCGCAGCCCGATTTTGTAGGAGCGGCTTCAGCCGCGATTGCCCTCGTGGGAGCGGCTTAAGCCGCGATTGCTCTCGTGGGAGCGGCTTAAGCCGCGATTGCTCTCGTGGGAGCGGCTTAAGCCGCGATTGCTTCCCGCGGAATCCAGAAAGAGCTATCGCGGCTGAAGCCGCTCCTACAAGGGCAGCCGCTCCTACTTACAGGAGGGCCAGGGAGAGCCAGGGCCACCAGGTGATGATGAGGACGGCCAGGCCGACGATCAGGAAGAACGGGACGCAGGCGCGGGCCAGGGTCAGGATGCCGGTCTTGAAGCGGTAGGCGGCGATGAACAGGTCCATGCCGGCCGGCGGCATGAAATAACCGATCTGCAGGTTGGCCAGCATCACGATGCCGAAATGGACCGGATGGATGCCATAGGCCACGGCCACCGGCAACAGCAAGGGCGTCAGGATCACGATCGCGGAAAAGATGTCCATGAACATGCCGACCAGCAACAACACGGCATTGATCAGGAGCAGGAAGACCCCGGCCGAATGCACGTATTCGCGGCTGAATTCGAACAACTGGTTCGGCACTTCCTGGTCGACCATCCAGTTCGACAGTGCCGTCGCCGCGCCCAGGATGAGCAGGATCGCTCCGACCAGGCGCATCGCCTCGGCCATCAGGCCGGAAAGCTGACCGAACTTGATTTCGCGCTTGATCAACACCGTCACGATCAGCACGTAGAGCGTGGTAATCGCGGCCGCTTCGCTGGCGGCGAATTGCCCGGAATAGATGCCGCCGAGCACGATGAAGGGTAACGGCAGTTCCCACTTCGCATCCTTGACCGCCGCCCAGACTTCGGCGAAGTCGAAGCTGGCCGCCGCCTTCGGCAACTCGCGACCCACCCACATCGCGTGCAGCGACAGCATCAAGACCATCAATGCGCCGGGCAGCAGGCCGGCCAGGAACAGATCGGGAACGGTCACCACCGGCGTGGTGTTCAGTTGCCCGGCGACGAAGCCGAACAGGATGAGCGGCAGTGAGGGCGCGAACAGCAAGCCCAGGCTTCCCGATGAGGTAACCAGGCCAAGACTGTAATTCTGCGGATAGCTGGCCTTGGTCAGCGCCGGATACAGGAACGCGCCGATGGCCACGATGGTCATGCCCGACGCACCGGTAAACGCAGTGAAGAAGGCGCAGGCAACGATGGCGACGATGGCCAGGCCGCCCGGAAGCCAACCCAGCAGCGCCATCGACAAGCGGACCAATCGCTTCGGCGTGCCGCTCTCGCCCAACAGGTAGCCGGCCAGCGTGAACATCGGAATCGCGATCAAGCCTGGCTTGTCGCCGAGCCGGTAGTACTCGACAGCAACGGCGATCAGGTCATAACCGGCCGCGTGGAAGCCAAGCAGCG
>JBAZBG010000269.1:0-4189 GCA_041671585.1 Arenimonas sp.
CGCACGCCGCTCCACGGCTCGCGCCGGGCGCGGGCGAGGTCGTCGATGGAAAACGCATCGGGTTCCGACTTCATCAACCAGTATTTCATCGCCACATTCTCACCCAACTCCGCGACAAATCATCAACCCGGCTTCCGTGACTACGGCATCCAGTGGCACGTCCCACGAATCGCTTTGCAAGCCCGGCACTTCCTGGAACGCGTAGCCGGCACCGATCAGCGCTGGCGGCGCCGGCTGGCGCTGACGAAAAGCCAGGCTGCGATCATAGAAGCCCGCGCCCATGCCCAGGCGTTGTCCGGCCCGGGTGAAACCGAGCAGGGGCACCAGGATCACCGACAAGTCTTCCGGCCCGAGCTGCGATTCGGCCGCCAGTGCAGGCTCGGGAATGCCGTAGCGATTGCTGACCAGTTCGTCGCCCGGCCGCCAGGGCGCGAAGCGCAGACTGTCGTCCGCCTGGATGCAGGGCAGGCACCAGACCTGGTCGGACCTGAGCCGCATCTGCAGTACGTGCAATGGCAGCTCGCCGCCGACGGCCCAGTAGCCGGCGACGTAACCGGGTTGCGCAAACAAGGGATGGTCCAGCAGATGGCCGACGATCGCGTCTGCGGCGCGCATGCGTTCGACGGCGGGCAATGCCAGGCGTTGCGAACGGAGCATGGCGCGCAGTTCGCGCTTCTCGCGCGCAGGCGTCGTCGAGTCGATCAAAATTGCATCCTCCGCCATGTCGATGCTTGCGAAACGACCTTGATCCCTAGGATCAAGTGGGTACCTGCGCCATCGCATCAGGCTTTCCGCAACAAGACGGACATGCACACCGCGATTGCGCGCGATTCCCAGGTCGTGTTTATGGGACAAGGCGTATGTTAGCGCACGCTGTCGGGCACGGCAGAGGATACGAAATCAGTATAGCGCCGGTGCGCGGGAAAGGCGTGAATAATTCGTCACAGAACAGGCGGCGAGCGTCGCCGTTCAGCGCATCGCCAACGAATCGAACAGCCCGTCGAGCTTGCGATTCACCTCGCCCAACGTGCGCACGATAGCCTGGTCCTGCGAGCCGTCTTCCTGCTTGCTTTGCAGCAGTTCGGCGGCCAGATTGAGAGCGGTGAGCACCGCCACCCGGTCCAGGGCGGCCATGCGGTTGCTGCCGCGCACCTCGCGCATGCGCGCGTCGAGAAACTGTGCTGCCGCCATCAGCTTGTCGCGTTCGCTCGGCTCGCAGCCAACCGTGAATTCGCGGTCCAGGATCTTGACGCTGACCGGTTCGCTCACGCGTTGTTCTCCAGCGACTTGAGCCGGTTGATCATCGCCTCCACCCGGGAGCGGGCGAGTTCATTCTTGTTCAACAACTGCGCGCGCTCGTTCACCAACTGCTCCTGGCCCTGGCGCAGGCTGCGGTTCTCGTCGGCCAGGCGGCGGGTGAGATCGAGCAGCTTGTCGATGCGGGCGGCAAGCTGCTGTACCTGCGCGAGAGTGTCGTTGGAATCCATCAGCGCACGATAGGCCCGCGACGCAGGCCGGTCAACCGACCGGCGCTAGCCCGCGACGGGCAGGGTGGCCGGTTGCCAGCTTCGGATGAAGTCCAGGCAGTGCTCGCCATCCAGAGGCAGGGACAGCCAGTGCCCCTGGATTTCGTCGCAGCCGTGATCGCGCAGGAAATTCAGCTGCAACTCGGTTTCCACCCCTTCGGCAATTACGGTCAGCCCCAGCGAATGTCCCATGGTGATGATGGTGGAGGTAATCGCCTCGTCATCCGGGTCTCGGGTCAGGTCGTCGATGAATTCCTTGTCGATCTTCAGGGTATCGATCGGCAGCCGTTTGAGGTAGACCAGCGAGGAATAGCCGGTTCCGAAATCGTCGATGGCCAGGCTCACGCCGATCTTGCGCAATTCATTGAGCACTGCCGTGGCCTGCGCGGCGTTCTGCATGACCATACTCTCGGTCACTTCCAGTTCGATGCGTTCGGCCGGCAAGCCGGTCGCCGCGAGCACCGACTTCAGGTAGTCGGCCAGGTTGCCCCGCAACAACTGCAACACCGAGACGTTGATGCCCACCGAGATGTCCAGCAGACCCTGCTCGCGCCACGACTTGAGTCGCTGGCACGCCTCGCGCAGCACCCACTCCCCGATCGCCAGTATCAAGCCGCTTTCTTCGGCCAGCGGCACGAATACGGAGGGGCTGATTTCACCCAGCTCCGGGCTGCGCCAGCGCAGCAGGGCTTCGACGCCCGTGATGCCGCCATCGGCCAGGGACATTCGCGGCTGGTACATCAGGTGGAATTCACCGCGGTCCAGCGCCTTGCGCAGGGAGGCGATTATCGACGCGCGCCGACGAGCCTCGGTGTCCATGGTTTCGTTGTAGATCTGGTACGTGTTGCGGCCTTCCGCCTTGGCCTGGTACATCGCGGTATCGGCGAACTTGAGCAGGTCGGTCGGCACCAGTGCGTGGTCGGGATACAGGCTGATGCCGAGCGAAGGCGTGATGCTCACATCATGTCGTTCGTCCACTTCCAAAGGCGTGCTGAAGGCCATCAGAATCTCGCGAGCCATGCGTTCGACCGCGATCAGGCTCTCGACATCCTCAAGCACCACCGTGAACTCGTCGCCGCCAAGCCGAGCCACGGTGTCGGCGGCGGTAAGCGTGGACTGCAGGCGTGTGGCTGCCGCCTTGAGCAGCCGATCCCCGGCGGCATGGCCGAGCGAGTCGTTGATGTCCTTGAAGCGATCCAGATCCAGGAACAGCACCGCTACCCGGGTTTCCTGGCGACGCGCGCGGACGATCGCCCGGCCCAGGCGCTCGGACAGCAAAGCGCGGTTGGGCAGGCCGGTCAGCGTGTCGTAGTTGGCCAGGTAGCGCAGTTCCTGCTCGGCGCGCTTCTTGTCGGTGATGTCGTTGACCACGGCGACAAAATGGCTGCGCATGCCGAGGGAATCGCGGACTTCGGACATTTCGATCCAACCCAGGAATTCTTCGTCGTCCTTGCGCCGCTGCCACATTTCGCCAGCCCAGTGCCCGGTGCGCTCGAGGATGTCGCGCACGCGCCGGTAGAAGTCGGCACTGTGTTGCCTGGAATCGAGCAAGTTGGAATTCTGCCCGGCCACTTCCTCTTCGCTGTATCCGGTGATGCGCGAAAACGACGGATTGACCGATATGAAACAGAAATCCAGGTCGATCACCGCCACCGCCTCGCTCATGCTGCGCAGCACCTCCAGCGCCACCCGGCGTTCGCGCTCGGCGCGACGGGCAACGGTGATGTCGCGCGCGGTGCCGGCCATGCGCAACGGACTGCCGGCGGCATCGCGTTCAACCACCTTGCCGCGCGAGCGTACCCAGATCCAGTCGCCATTCGCACCGCGAATCCGGTGCTCGGATTCGAACAGCTCCGTGTGTCCGAGGATGTGTTCTTCCAGCAGCTTCTGCACCCGGTGCCAGTCGTCCGGATGGACCGAGTTGTTGCGCCATTCGTCCGTGCTCATGGTTTCCAGCGAGCCCTGGCCGAGCAGGCGGGCGGCGCCGAGGCGATACAGGCTCTTCTCGCGAATGTTCCAGTCCCAGAACTCATCGCCGGAACCCCACAGGGCCAGGTTCAAGCGGCCTTCGCGCTCGCGAATCTGGTCCATCAGCGCGGCTTCCTGCACGCGCCGCTTGCGCACCACCCGCCAGAACAGCCACATCAGGGCAAGCGCGGTGGCCAGTAATGCGATTTGCGCGATCGGAAGGGTAATAGCGCCGAAGCCGGCCGCCAGGACCGTGCCGCTGCAGCCAAGCAGGGTCAGCGCGAGGGGGATCGGCACCAAGCTCGACCGGGGTGCGGCATGCAGCAAATCTGGGCCCGCCCCTGGTCCACCCGCCACGACTTACATCCTGAATGTCCGTCACCCCAGTGTAGGTATGTGCCTGCCCGCCCACAAGCCGACCACGGCGGCTTGCTAGAATGGGTCAACCCTCCACATTGGCGCCCCATGTCGACTATCGAAATGCCCAACTACGCCGAGATCAGCGCGCAGATCCGGCAGCTGCAACTGGGCGTTGATGCAGCCGAGTTGCACGGCTCCCTGTGTGGCTACCTGTCGGGCGGCGGGGACGCGGCGCCGGAGCGTTCGGACTGGCTGGGAAAAGTCATGGCGGAACCCGAGGCGATGCCCGTGGCTGCGAACAGCGCCCTGGATCGAATGTTCGTCGTCACCGAGCA
>JBAZBG010000270.1:0-4189 GCA_041671585.1 Arenimonas sp.
CGGCCAATGCTAGCAGCCGCGCGCGCCGCCGCCGATACTATGGGCAAGGAGTATGCCCATGACCGAAACGCTGCACGTTGTGATCCTCGCCGCCGGCGAAGGCAAGCGCATGAAATCTGCGCGACCCAAAGTCCTGCATGCATTGGCCGGGAAGCCGATGCTCGCCCATGTGGTCAATGCCGCGCGCGCCCTGGCCCCGGCGGCGATCCATATCGTCCACGGCCATGGCGGCGAGCAAGTGCGCGCGGCATTCGCTGCGCAACCGGATTTGCTCTGGGTAGAACAGGCCCGGCAGCTGGGTACCGGCCACGCGGTGCAACAGGCGATGCCGATGATTCCGGACGCCGCGCGCGTCCTGGTGTTGTATGGCGACGTGCCCTTGATTCGCACCGAAACCTTGCGTGCGCTATTGCAGGCTCCCGGCGCGCTGCAGGTGCTGGCGGCGGAGCTCGCGGATCCAACCGGCTACGGCCGCCTGGTGCTTGACGAGCAACAACGGGTCGCGGCGATCGTCGAGCAGAAGGATGCCAGTGACAGTCAACGCGCGATCCGCCTGATCAACACCGGCATCGTGTCGGCGCAAGCCGGCTTGTTGCGTGGCTGGCTGTCGCAGTTGCGCAATGCAAATGCCCAGGGCGAGTACTACCTCACCGACATCTTTGCCATGGCCGCCGCAGCGAAGCAGGCGGCCGTGGTGGTTCGCGTCGTCGATGCGGTGGAGACGGAGGGCGCCAACGACCCTTGGCAGTTGGCCATGCTGGAGCGCGCGTTCCAGTTGCGCGCCGCGCGGAACCTTGCGCTCGACGGCGTGCGTTTTGCCGATCCGGCCCGGTTCGACCAGCGCGGCACGGTCACCGTGGGCCAGGGCGTGGAGATCGACGTCGATGTCATTCTCGAAGGCGAGGTCAGTCTTGGCGACGGCGTTCGCATCGGGCCGTTCTGTCGCCTGCGCAATGCGCAGCTCGCCGCCGGCACCGTGGTGCACGCGCATTGCGATATCGATGGTGTCGTCAGCCATGGCGCCTGCAGCATCGGTCCGTTCGCGCGTCTGCGCCCGGGTACCGATTTGGCCGATGGCGTGCATGTCGGCAACTTCGTCGAAACCAAGAAGGCCCGCCTAGGCAAAGGCTCCAAGGCCAACCATCTGACTTACCTTGGTGATGCCGAGATCGGGGCCGGCGTAAACATCGGCGCGGGCACGATTACCTGCAACTACGACGGCGTGAACAAGTTCCAGACGCAGATCGGCGACGGCGCTTTCATCGGTTCCAATTCCTCGCTGGTGGCGCCGGTGTCGATCGGTCGCGATGCCACCATCGGCGCCGGATCGGTGATCACCAAGGATGCGCCCGACGGTCAGCTCAGCGTCGCCCGCGGCCGGCAGGAGAGCGTCGCCAGCTGGAAGCGCCCGGGCAAGAAGCAGTAGGGACCCAGGGCTTAGGTCATCAGCACCATCGCGACGGCCAATCCACCACCCTCGCGGTTGCCCAGGCTGATGCGACC
Source organism: Arenimonas sp. (assembly GCA_041671585.1). Lineage (GTDB taxonomy): Bacteria > Pseudomonadota > Gammaproteobacteria > Xanthomonadales > Xanthomonadaceae > Arenimonas. Next base: position 1,504 of record JBAZBG010000270.1, read on the forward strand.
GCCATGCGCTTCGGCGATTTCACGCGCCAGTGCCAGGCCGAGCCCCGTGCCGCTGCGCTTGGTGGAATAAAACGGCACCAGCGCATTGGACAACACGGCCTCGCTCATGCCGGTGCCCCGGTCGAGCACTTCGATGCGCAACATGCCGGCCAGTTGCCGGACGCGCAACATCACCTGGTCGGCGGCAGAGCCGGATTCGTGCGCGTTCTTGAGCAGGTTGAGCAGCGCCTGTTCCATCTGCGCCATGTCGAAATGCGCGGGCTCCTCGGGCAAGTCGCCGTCGACGACGAATGGAATCTGGCTGTGCAGCCTGGCGACGAATTCCGGCCAGGCAATGGCTTCCGTGCGCGGCAGCGGCAGCTTGGCGAAATGGGCGTAGCCGCGAATGAAACCCTCGAGGTGGCGCGCCCGTTCTTCGATGGTGGCGAAGATGGTCGGCAGCCGGTCGTACTGGCCGCGTCGAACCAGCTCGCTGCCCGAGTGCGCTAGCGAGGCAACCGGCGCCAGCGAGTTGTTCAATTCGTGGCTGATCACCCGAATGACTTTCTTCCAGGTCTGCACTTCCTGACGGCGCAGCTCGACGGTAATCTGCCGCAGCAGCAACAACTCATGTGCGCGACCATTCAGGCGAAAGCTGCGGCGGGCCAGGTGATAGATTTCTTCCTCGTCGTCGGCGCCAACCGAGAACAGGCCGTCGCCGCCGCGATCGAGCGCATCGCGCAACGGCAGGGCCGCCTGGCTGAGGATCGTGTCCAGATTGTGGCCTTCCAGCTTGCGGCCCTTGTTGAGCAACTGCCGGGCGGCGATGTTGCCGTACACGATCGGCCCGGACTCGGCGATCAGGAGCATGGCCACGGGCGTGTTCTGCACCATGGTGTCGAGCAGCAGCTCGCGTTGCACCAGTCCCAGGCGTTGTTCACGCAGGACGTCGCCGAGCTGGTTATGCGCGGCAACCAGTTCGGTGAGTTCATCATGTTTTGGCCAACGCAGGCCGAAGGAGAAATCGCCGTCGCGGTAGCTGGTTACGGTGCCGGTCAGCGCGCGGAACAGCGACAGGATTGGCCGGAACTGGCTGCGTACCAGCCAGAGCACCAGCGGCAGGGTTGTCAACAGGCTCAGACAGACAACCAGTATCAGGCTGTCGTGGAGAAAATGCGTGAGCGCGACCGTGATCAGGACACTCAGCAACACCAAAGCTGCGACCAGCGCCGAAAAGCGCGCCGCCAGCGAAAAATACTTCGGTAGGCCGCTCATGCTCAGGGTCGCGTGATGCCCAAGCGGTCCATGCGCCGATACAGCGCCTGCCGACTCAGGCCCAGGTCGGCCGCGGCCTGGGCGACGACGCCGCCGGCCTTGGCCAGCGCCTGCTCGATACTCTCGCGATCCGGTTCTGCCTCAAGGGTTTGCGTCGCCGACGGCGCTGGACTCAGGCCCAGGTCGGCGACGCCGATCACCGGGCCGGGGGCAAGCAGGCAGGCCCGCTGCATGGTGTTCTTGAGCTCGCGCACATTGCCCGGCCAGGCATGCCGAAGCAAAGCGGCACGCGCCGGCTCGCTCAGTGATTTGCCGGCGCCGAGAAAATGGTCGGCCAGTGGCAGGATATCGCCGGGCCGCTCGGCCAACGGGGGCAGGCGCAACTTGATCAGGTTCAGTCGGTAATACAAGTCTTCGCGAAAACTGCCGTTGCGAATCATTGCATCCAGACTGGCATTGGTGGCGCTGATGACACGCACCTTGACCTGCCGCTCGCGGTTGGAGCCCAACCTTTCGAAGCGCCCGGTTTCGAGCACCCGCAATAGCTTCATCTGTCCGGCTGGCGGCAGGTTGCCAATTTCATCGAGGAACAACGTACCGCCGTCGGCGGCCTCGAACTTGCCTTCGCGCGCCTTGCTGGCGCCGGTGTAGGCGCCGGCGTCGGCGCCGAACAATTCGGCTTCGATCAATTCGGATGGCAACGCGCCGCAGTTGAGCGTAATGAAGGGTCCATTCTTGACCAACGAGTTGGCCTGGATGATTTCAGCGATACGTTCTTTGCCGGCGCCGTTGGGGCCGGTGATCAGCACGGGCACATCGGCGCGCGCCACCTGGCAGGCCAGGCTCAGGACGCGTTCGGTGGCCGGATCGTTCCAGATCATTCCGCGCAAGTCGTAATGTTGCTCCAGTTCGCGCCGCTGCTTGCGCTCGCGCTGCCGGCGGCGCTGCAGCTCGCGGTTGGCCTGACCAAGCTCGACCAGGTTGCCGACCGTGGCGACCAGCTTGTGGTCGTCCCAGGGCTTGGCCAGGTAATCGGCGGCGCCAGCCTTGATCAGATCGACCGCCGCATCCAGGTGCGTCCACGCGGTGAGCAGGATCACCGGCAGGTCGGGATGCCGTTGGCGGATCTCGCGGAACAGGGCCACGCCTTCTTCGCCTGAAGTCGTGTCGGCGGAAAAATTCATGTCCTGCACCACCAGGTCCACGTCGTCGCGGTCGAGGATCTTCAGGCCTTCGGCCGGCGACAAGGCGCGCAGCGTGTCGATCTCCTGCAAGGAGAACAGGACCTCGAGCGCGGTGGCGACCGAGGGATTATCGTCGATGACAAGAACCGTGGGCATGTGCCTAGCCTAACGTCCGGCCGGGCCCAGCGTCACGCGCTGCGCGTGGCAATCGCTGGCGAAATGCTCGATGCCCTCCAGGCGGGACCGTA
>JBAZBG010000271.1:0-4187 GCA_041671585.1 Arenimonas sp.
CGGCAACGCAGCGAACACCTGCAGGCGGCGCTGTTCAGCGTTTCCGAATTATCCAACAGCAGCATGAACCTGGGTCAGTTCTACGCGGCGGTGCACGACATCATCGGCGACGTCGTCGATTGCCGGAATATCTGCATTGCCCAGTTCGCCCGGGACGTCAACGAACTGCAATTTCCGTACTACGTCAACGACCGGCAGCCGATCCCGCTGCCGCGGCCGCCCGGGCGCGGCATCATCGAGGTCGTGTTGCGCACGCGCTCGCCGCTGCGCATCGACACGGGCGACGAGCCGGGTCGGGCGGAAGTGGCGAGCATGATCTCCGCTGGCGACATCAGCGGCGTCGATGCCGATCTCGGCGCCTGGCTGGGCGTGCCCCTGGTTTGCGCCAACCAGGTGATCGGCGTGCTGGCGGTGCAGACCTACGAGCCCGGCCTGAGCTACGACGATCGTGACGAGGAATTCCTGGCCTTCATTGCTTACCAGATTGGCAATGCGCTGGAGCGGCAACAGGCGGCGGCGTCGCTGCGCGCGGCTAATGCCCTGCTCGAGCAACGGGTAAGCGAGCGCACCCGCCAACTGGAAAACCAGATGCAGGCGCGGGAGAAGATCGAACAACAGCTCAAGCACGAAACCTTGCACGATTTCCTTACCGGGTTGCCGAATCGCGCTTTCCTGTGCGATCGCCTGATCCGTTCGCTGGCCCTGCAGGTGCGTGATCCGGGCAAAACCTTCGCGGTGCTGTTCATGGACCTGGACCGCTTCAAGGTGATCAACGACAGCGCGGGCCATATCGTCGGCGACGCGTTGCTCAAGGAAGTGGGCCGGCGCCTGGCCAATTGCGTGCGCACCCCGGACATGGTGGCCCGGCTGGGTGGTGACGAGTTCGCGATCCTGATCGAGAACGTCGGCATCGTCGACACCGCGGTGCGCGTCGCCAATCGTGTCATCCGCGACATGCAGGAACCGATCATCGTCGACGGCAAGGAGCTGTTTACGGCGGTCAGCATCGGCATCGCGATCAGCGCGCCCGAATACACCGTTCCCGAGGAGTTGCTGCGCGACGCCGACATCGCCATGTACCGGGCCAAGGGCAACGACAAGCAGCGCTTCGAGATATTCAACGAAAGCCTGCACCTGGATGCGATCAGCGCGCTGGAAATCGAAAGCGACCTGCACTACGCGATCGACCGGCGCGAATTCGAACCCTATTTCCAGGATATCGTCCGCCTCCACGATGGGTCGGTGATCGGCTACGAGTCCCTGCTGCGCTGGAACCATCCAGAGCGCGGCGTGCTTTCGCCCGGCGCCTTCCTGGCCATTGCCGAGGCAAGCGGCAGCGTGGAGGCCATCGACTGGCAGATGTTCGATCTCACCTGTGCCGCCGTGTCCAGGAAGCTCAAGCCCGGCCAATACGTGAACCTGAACTTCTCGCCACGACATTTCCGCGACAAGCACATGGACACGCGCCTGCTTAACCTGCTTCGCCAGCATCGCGTCGCGCCCAGCCAGGTTCGGATCGAAGTCACTGAGGGCACTTTGATCGACAACCCCGACCAGGCCAGTGAAATCATCGACCGCCTGCACCAGGCCGGCGTGCTGACTTCGCTGGATGATTTCGGCACCGGCTATTCGTCGCTCGGTTACCTGCACCGGTTCCGGCTGCATGCGGTGAAGATCGATCGCTCCTTCGTTACTCCGCTGGTGCCCGGCGGCCGGGGCGCCAGTGAGGCGGTGGTGCGCGCCATCCTCGCCCTGGCGAAATCGCAGGACCTGGATGTAATCGCCGAAGGCGTGGAAACCGCGGTGCAGCGCGATGCGCTGCTGGCCTTGGGCTGCGAAATGGGCCAGGGCTATTTCTTCTCGCGCCCGCATCCGCTGGAAGCGACGGGCTGAGCCTCGCTGTCAGTAAGACAGGTCGCGCGTCTTGCCCCAGAACACCCGATACGAGTACGCGGTGTAGCCAAGGATCACGGGCAGCGTGATGGCGATGCCGACCAGCATGAACTTCAGCGATTCCGGCGCGGTGGCGGCGTCCAGATAGGTGATCCGGTCGACCACCAGATAGGGGAACAGGCTGTAGGCAAGGCCGATGAAGGCCAGCAGGAACAAGGCCACCGCGCAGGCGAACGGCAGCCAGGCGCGATGCGGTTTGCCTAGCAGCATCCTTGCCAGCGTGCGATCGCAGACTGCGAACACGGCCAGCGTCAGCAAGGGAATTGGCGCCAGCAGGAACAGGTTCGGCAGGACGAACCATTTGTCGAAGATCCGGCTGCTGACCAGCGGCGTGGCGATCGACACCGCCACGATGCCAACGCCGGTCAGCCACAAGCTGGCGCGAGCCCAGCGGATGGAAAGTTGCAGCAGGGAGTTTTCCGACTTCAGGATCAGCCAGGTGGCGCCGAGCAACGCGTAACCGGCGACCAAAGAGAGTGCGATGAACGACGCAAAGGCAACGCTCGCCACGCTGTATTGAAACCCAAGCAGGTAGATCCCCAACATGAATCCCTGCGACAGGGCGGCCAGCAACGAACCAAAGTAGAACGCCCGGTTCCACCACGCCCGATGATCGTCGTGCGCCTTCACCCGGAAATCGAAGGCCACGCCGCGCAGGATCAGGCCGGCCAGCATAAAGGCGACCGGCAGGTACAGGCCGCCGAGGATGACCCCGTGCGCGACCGGGAAGGCCACCAGCAAGATGCCGATGCCGAGCACCAGCCAGGTTTCGTTGGCATCCCAGAACGGCCCGATCGACGCGATCATTTCATCCTTGTGCGCGTCATTGGCCCGTCGCAACAGGATGCCAACGCCCAGGTCGTAGCCGTCGAGAACGACATAGATGAGCATCGACAAGGCCATCAGGAACACGAAAATTGTCGGCAGCCAGACATTCATTTCGGTAACTCCTTGCCGAGTCCGGAATGACTCGCTCCGAGGCCACTGCCCGCGACTGTCGCCGGTCCATGCGCGGCAGGGTCGTCGATCCGTGCCCGCTTTCGCGCCAGATGAAACACGACCGTCACGTAGGACACGATCAGCAGCAGGTACAGCGCCAGGTACATGCCCAGCGAAAGCCCGATCAGCGACGCCGGCGTGCTGGAGGCGGCGTCGCGGGTAAGCAGCAGGCCCTGGACGAGATAAGGCTGGCGACCGATTTCAGTGACGTACCAACCAGCCAGCGTCGCCAGCCAGCCGGCGAAGGTCATCGTCACCAGCGCACGCGCGACCCAGGCGCCAGGCTCGCGTCCGCCGCGCAGCGTCCATGCCGCCAGCCAGGAACTGACGAGCATCAGCACGCCGACGCCGACCATGATCCGAAACGCCCAGAACACCGGCGCCACCGGCGGCTGCTCGCCGACGTACTCGTCGAGGCCCTTGACCTCGCCATCTGCAGAATGCGTGAGGATCACGCTGGCAAGCTTTGGAATCGCGATGGCGTAATCGTTGCGCTGTCCAGCTTGATTCGGCATCGCCACCAGCACCAGCGGCGCGCCGCGCTCGGTATGCCAGAGACCTTCCATGGCGGCGATCTTGGCCGGCTGATATTCCAGCGTGTTCAGGCCATGCAGGTCGCCGACAAGAATCTGCACGGGAATCAGACTCGCCGCGATGAACACGCCGGAACGCAACGCCGCCATCACCGCCGGCGCACGATCGCCGCGAAGCCACTGGTAGGCGGACACGCCGGCGATCAGGAAGCTGGCGGTCAGGCCGGAGGCCAACAGCATGTGCGTCAGCCGGTAGGACAGCGAGGGATTGAATATCACCGTCCACCAGCTCAACACGTGCGCCTGGCCGTCGATCATTTCGAAACCGACGGGAGTCTGCATCCAGGAATTCAACGCCAGGATCCAGAACGCCGACAGCGTGGTGCCGGCGGCAACCAGGAACGTCGCCAGCGTGTGCATGTTGTCGGAGACGCGCTGGCGACCGAACAGCATCACGCCCAGGAACGTGGCTTCCAGGAAGAACGCGCTGAGCACCTCATAGGCGAGCAGGGGGCCGGCGATATTGCCGACGGTATTCATGTATCCCGGCCAGTTGGTGCCGAACTGGAAACTCATGGTGACGCCGCTGACCACGCCCAGTGCAAAGCTCAGGGCGAACACCTTCACCCAGAATCCATAGGCCTGCATCCACTTGTCGTCCCGCGTCGCGCGGAAACGCATCTTGAAGAACAACAGGAACCA